>QMWY01000228.1 GCA_003661865.1 Thermoprotei archaeon | reverse complement strand
TGAATGAACTGCCGCTGCCGCTGCTATAGCTATGAGTTCAAGCTCTTCTTCCTTAACAGCCCCGGGAGCCTCTGGGCTCACAGCACCTCCACCTTTACGTGAGGCAAGCCTCGTTATGAGAGTAGCTAGGCCCACAATTATAAGCAAGACTATGAATGCCGACGCATAGGCCACAACATTGACCATTGTGAGCATCGCTAGCTGTTCACCGTAGCCCAGCTGCGACATGGCTAACACCTGGAACCCTATCCTCAAAACGCGTGTGGGAGATGCCCACTGGACGTATATAAGCTTAGGGCTAAGTCATTATCCCTGTCCCTACCTCCCCAGCGCCCATAGCTTCAAGGCGCGCTCGCTAAGCGCCCTATCCATGCCTATCAGCTTCAGCATCCTGAGCACGAATAAGAGGATCTCCCTTGCACGGTGCTCGCGCTCGAAGAACATCTCGATCTCGCGCTTGATCTTGGGGTCCCTGCTAAACAGTTCAAGAAGCCCCTCCCTCAGGTCTATAACATCGCGTCCGAGGGCTGCCGAGACCACCGCCCTTAGATAGTGGAGGGCCTCGGCAGCATCCTCATACTTAATCCCGCTTCTAACATCAGCTATGCTCCTGTGCCTCGTCATAACAGTGTATCTCAGCTCCCTTCTCCAGGAGATCCTGTCTTCCACGAACTCACGCATCCTCAACAGCGCTCTTGAGATATAGGGCGCTGCTAGGTATGCTAAGAGCCCTACTATTATTGGACCTGCGATCCCATGAGAGGCAATGATCTGTAACCCCCTAGAGACTCTATCAGCGGGCTCTAAAGATGCGAGGAGCCAGTAAACGGGGTTTATGACCGCCGCCACCCCCACACTAGGGCTGATGTATAGGAGCCGCCACAGATCGCGGGAAGCGAGGCGATAGTGCTTTGCATCTATAGCCACTACGTCGGGGCGTGCGTACCTAAGCAAATCTGCAAGCAGTGCGCGGTAGGGGTTTGCACCGCCGATCGCGACCAGGTGGTTCAGGAAGAGTGACCCGTCACCCAGCACAACCACGCTTAAGCCATCGGTCTCATAGAGTGCCGCGATAGCATCCCCACCGCTACGACCAATAACCGTGGCACCATCCCGTACCACTAGCGGTGCAGCATAGTCGAGGAAGAGGACCCTGCGATCGCCGCCGGGCAGCTTTATCACAGCGCGGGGATAGGGAGACCCCCCGCTAGACGTTACAAATACACCCCCCTGTATCTCCACAGGTACGCCGAGAGCCTCTAGAACAGCATTCGCATAGCCCCCCTCATCCGCTACGAGTACCGTGAGCTTGGCTACACAGCTGCGCAGCTCGGCCAGGAGCTCCTCATCGCTACGGCTGAATGGGACCTCCGGCGATATCACTACCAGGAGGACTCTGCGATACCCACATAGCCTTGGGAAGGTGTCGCTCCATGAAGCGACCAGCACAACATCGTAACCCGCATCTCCGATTAGACTAGCTGTTAAGAAGGTACCATCCCACTCTCCGTTGAGGGGCGAGGCACCGACGAACCTCATGCCCGGTACCACGCCCTCAGCAGCATAACCTATAAAGGCGCTCAGAAGGAGAGCAAGCAGCAGTGCCGCTTTAGGCACCTTCGCCACTGCCAACACCCCCAGCCATATTCACAGCGGCGGACAGGAGTACTAGTCCGAAAAGCCCTGATAGAAGTGAAGCGGCGATCTCCCTAAGCAGCATGAGCACTACGGATAGGATGAAGAAGGCTACTGCTAGAAACCCCAGGATAGCCGCCAACCCTGGATGACTGGGTGCGGAAGCCCTACTCATGCATGTACACCCCAGCCACTCTGCGGATGAATTCGAAGAGGTCTGTGAGGGAGCCCAGGACCCTAGCAAGCCTTTCGTTTAGTAGGGGCGCTCGCCCTTCAACATACATGACTAGTACTGTCATGGCTACAAACACTAGTACTGCCAGAGCGCTATACACATACACCCCCCTTAGCTCGCGCATCATGATCTTCCTAAGCCCCCTAACCGTTACGTAGCCCAGCACCAGCGAGAGGAGTGCTTCTAGAGGAGGTGGGGCACCGCCTACTACACTGGTCAAGGAAACCTCTATGGATACGTAGACTAGGGGGGTCAGAACGAGCATTGCTAGCACATCCTTGGCATACCTAATGATCGGTGCTCTGAGGTTTAAGATTATGCTTAGCCTCTGAGCAGGCGGCGGAGGTCTTCCTCCATACACTAGCACAGCTGCTGAGCCCGCCAGCGCTCCGAAGATCATTGTGAGGGCCAGTGTAAACGCCCTTCCAACGGCGTTCCCCATAAATGCCTCTGGGATCCACTGCGTGTAGCAGCTGAACTCTGTGGAGCCGGGTATGAGTGCTAGGTAAAGCGCTACGTAGAGCGTCGCGCCCAGAGGCAGTAGTAGCGAGTAGTCCAAGCATAGAACCCCCAAGTCCATGAGCCCGCCCAGCACGCTAAGCATCACAAGCGCCACTACTGCAGGCATGGCAAGGGCCCCGCTCCGGAGCAGCAGCACGGTAGAGAAGAGGCATGAGGCTGCTAAGGTACGTCTATCGAGGCGCCAGATGAGCAGCAGCGATAACATCAGCAACGCCGCTGAAGGGAGCATCTGGAGCAGATCGCCGAGTTCGGCGGATGCTAGGAGCTCCCTTAACGCCACTACAGCAAGGGGAAGGGCCAGCAATAACCTTAGGTACCTATCCAGCCTCTCGGACGTGGCTAAGCAGTTCATGATAAGCCTCCTCAGCATCCCTTATACCGCTCCTTCTCCTGCCAAACCTCCACAGCTCGTAGATCCTCGTGAGCCTATCAAACGCCTCAGCAACGCGTCTCGGCAGCGCAGCTGACCTCCGGACCTTGGCCAGATACTCCCTATGAGTATCGCTAACACTCCTCGGGACCACAGGTAATAGCGCCCTAACTGCTGACCAGTAAAGCTCCGTTACCCTATCTAGATCACGCCCGCTGAAACTCCCCTCTTCATCCCTCCCAGTCAGACGCACGGGCACCAATAACCCGAGGAGGGATCTGCGCATAACGAGGTATGCAAGCAATGGCACAGTTAAT
>QMWY01000227.1 GCA_003661865.1 Thermoprotei archaeon | reverse complement strand
GCTATAGGGCTAGCGGCCTACACCTACATATCCATGGTGCCGATGCTGCAGGCCCCGCTCATGAAGGCCCTGTATAGCAGGCGGGAGCTCGGGATAAGGATGGAGCCGGTGCCCGAGGAGGAGATCGGCAGGGCCGCCGTGATGGCATTCCCCCTCCTGCTGGTCGTGGTTGTCGGGGTCCTAGCCCCTAAGGCCGTGCCCCTCATAGGCATGCTGGCCCTGGGCAACTTCCTCAGGGAGAGCGGGGTTACGGAGATTGTCGAGAGGCTTGCCAAGACCTCCTCCACGGTTCTGGCGGACGTAGTCACGCTCCTCCTAGGGCTAACCGTGGGCTCCACGCTCTCGGCCGATGTGATAGGGTCGAGCCCCGACATGATGCTCAAGGTGGCGGCGGTGTTCGCCCTAGGGATCGTCGCGTTCCTCGGGGACCTCTTCTTCGGCATAGTAGCGGGCAAGGTGGTCGCCGCTGCTACGCATGGGGCTATAAACCCGGCTATAGGGGCCTCGGCGAACTCAGCGTTCCCCGTATCCGCACGGGTTGTGCAGAGGGTTGTCAGCGAGGCGGCCCCGGGCAACATAGTGCTTATGGAGGCTGTCACCACGAACCTCGCTGGGCAGCTTACATCCCCGATATTCGCCGGCGTTATAATGACTTTATTAAGCAGCCTGGGTGTTTAAAGAAGGGTTGCGTATAGGGGAGGTTAAGCGGGTTGAGACCCGGATCCGTAGTAGCGGTTTCAATGCTGTTGGTGCTGCTGGGCATAGTATGCATATCGGTGCTCCTCGCCCCCTCCCAACCAGCGGTTCAGGACAACAGCGCCTCCACCACGGTGGGTACGTCATCAGCAACGGGTAGCGGTACGGGGCATCGAGAGCAGGGCTGGGTCCAGAGCTCATTGGCACCCGTAGGCGCGGCTGGGACGAGGCCTGCTGTGGAGGTTGCCTACATAAGGGCTAGGTGGTCTAGAGCTCCAACGGTATTCCTAGCGGTGTTCAGCACGCGTCAGCGGGGCCCCACAACCCCCGAAGTGCTCGTGAGGCATGCCGTTGGGAACGGGTCTCGTATACCCCAGGGTAGCATCGTTGCCGTTGTGGTTGCTCTCCCTGTAAACAGTAGCTGCGATGCCTACTACGTGAACCCGCACCTTAGGGGCAGTGTTGTAGAGGTTAATGTGGGTAGGATCCCCATCTCTGAAGCGGAGAGCTGCAGGCCCGTTGAGGGTGAGGCGCTGCTAGCGCTTATCTACCTAAATAGGCTGAGCCCGGGTACCTACATGGTTAGGCTCGTGGGGCAGGCGGGGGGTTCTAGTACCGCCACCCTAACCTTCAGCTACGGGTAGCTCCATGCAGATGCCGCCGCTGCCACGGGTCGATGAGGAGAGGGCTAGGGAGGTAGCCGGGGTTGTAAGGAGGCTCGGTCTCAGGAGGGATAGCTACGACGACCCCCGGTTCTACCCCCCTAGGAGCACTCCGCGGGAGCTCCAGCTAGGGTACTTCGCCGCTATGGTTGCGGTTGACCACAGGACCACAACGCCCCTAACACGGTTCGAAGGTGTTTTCGATGGGGAGAGGCTCCACGGCGCCGATGCCCTCTACAGGCTTGGTAGGAGGCTATTCGATGAGGACCCCGAGTTCTTCACCCCGGAGCGCCTAGCGTCCATGGGTGTTGATGAGGGTAGGAGGCTCTTTGAGATAGGGGGTGTCAGGGTCTGGGACTTCTACACTCGGGTATTCCTCCTGAGGGACCTGGGGTGCAAGACCCTAGAACTCTACGGCTCCTTCGAGAACCTGTTCAGCAGCAATAGGGCCTCCGAGATCGTTGCTAGGCTGAGGGTGTTCAGGGCTTACGAGGACCCCGTTGAGAAGAAGGCTATGCTCCTCCTCAAGTTCCTCGATGGCAGGGGCCTGGTTAGGGTTGTCGATAGGGATAGGCTCGATGTACCCGTGGACAACCACCTCACCCGCATAGCCATAAGGCTCGGGGTCGTTAGGCTCAGCAGCGAGGAGCTGCTGGTGAAGCAGGTCGAGGTGGGGCCCGAGGTGGATAGGGCGATCAGGGAGGCTGTTAAGAAGGCGTGGAGGCTCGTAGCTAGGTACTCGGGCGTAGATGTCTTCACCCTAGACGACTACCTATGGAGCTTCGGGAGGAGGGCGTGTCTAAGAGGGTCTTCGCCTAGGTGCGGCCACTGCCCCTTCGCCGAGGTTTGCCTCGCTAGGGCACGCGGCGTATTCCTAGATGAGCACCGCTTCACCCTAACCTGGTACTACTAGCGCTTCCAGCCGCAGCCGCACGGGTACCGGGGATGGGGCTCCTCGGCTTCTCTAGGAACTTCTGGGTCCTCCTCCTATCATGGGTGTCCTTTAGGTTCGCCAATGGCATAAGCATGACCTTCTACCCCAACTACGTGGTTACGCTGGGGGGCTCCGAGGCGCTTGTAGGGGTGCTGTTCGCGATCAGCAACATCGCCTTCGCCCTGTTCCAGGTGCCCGGGGGATACCTAGCGGATAGGGTTGGTAGGAAGAGGCTCGTCGTGGCCATGACGTGGCTGATAGCCGTTGTGGAGCTCGGCGTAGCCCTGGCCCCGTCATGGTGGTTCTTAGCGGTCCTGGCGTTCGTGGATGGCGCTTCGAGGATGTACGTAGCGGCGCTGAGGGCCCTCCTCTACGACTCGCTCGCCCCGGAGAGTAGGGCGCGGGGGGTTATGCTCAGCGAGGTCGTGCCGAGCCTAGTAGCGATCCCCGCCCCCTGGATAGGCGGTGTTATCGCCAGCAGCTTCGGCGACCCGGTGTCGGGGTACCGGGCCCTGTACCTCATAGCCTTCGCCCTAGCACTCGTGGCGGCGGGGCTCAGAACAGCGCTTGTGGAGACCATTGAGCCCAGGGAGGAGCTGAGCCTAGCAACCATTGCGCGGGCGATCGCTAGGTCGTACCGCGGGCTCCCGAGAACCCTCGCGTCAGTGCCCCGAGGTGCAAAGGTGGCGGTGTTCGCCGTAGCCCCCTGGTTCTCGGTATCGATGGGCATGTACATGCCCTACCTCGTAAGGGTTGCTAGGCTGCGGGGAGGGGTGAGCGATGCTGAGTG
>QMWY01000226.1 GCA_003661865.1 Thermoprotei archaeon | reverse complement strand
GTGTTCGAGCCATCGGTATCGTCCTTCATAGAGGAGGTCACCACGGCGCGCGGAGAAGCAGACCTCATCGAAGTTCAGGTCGATGGGAACAGGGATAACGTGACGACGGAGGAGTACGTGAAGAACTTGGAGCAGAGCGACAAGGGGTCGAGGTACGTACCCCTGATGATAGTTAGGGAGGGTAAGAACATCATAGCACCCCAGCAGAACGTGAAGCTCAGAGCAGGGGACAAGCTCCTCCTACTCAAGGCGAAGAAGAGCGGGGAGCGGGAGGAAGCGTAGAGCTGCTGTGTAGCTAGAGAGCCTGGTATTCTCTTGGCTGGGGATGTGTGTATCGTTCAATCGTCAGTATGGGGTCCTGAGCTCCTCCAAGCCTGCTCCTCACCCAGGTATCTAGGAGGTCCTTCAGCTCCTTGACGATATCGGGGTGGCCCCCGGCTAGGTTGATGGTCTCGGCGGGATCCTGCTCGATGTTGTACAGCTCCACCCCTACATCGCCGTACCTCTTCAGGAATGACAGCCAGTCTCTGAAAAGCCCACCGTAGTGATGCTCATCCCTAAGCATCTTCAACTCGGGCTCGTAGTGCACTATGAGCTTCCACCCATTCTTCAAAACACATCTCTCGCCCCAGGTCTCGCACACAATAAAATCCCTGATCGGCTCGCCCCTGATCAGCTTGAGGAGGTTATCCCCGGCGAAGGTAGCTTCGGTCTCTACACCTGCCAGCCCCAGGATCGTTGGCAGTATATCGACGTGCTGAGCATAGTGCTTCACCCTAGCGCCCCGGGGCAGCACCTTGGGGCACCTCATGATGAGGGGCACCCTGATCACCGCTTCGTGGAGGCCCGCGTGGCCCCATATCCCGTGCTGCCCCAGCTGCTCTCCGTGATCGGATGTTATTACGAGGAGCGTCTCGTCTAGAACCCCCTCGTCCTTCAGCGTCTCAACAACTTCGGCGACAGCGTGGTTGACGTAGAGTATCTCCCCGTCGTAGAGATCTATCGATTTGTTCTCGTCACCCCTGGGGATCTCGCCGGCTCTGCCCCACCCTGGAACATAGTCATAGCCAGTGGGGGTCTTCACAACCTTCAGGTCTTTGAAGTGGAACACCTTCCTATACGCATCGGGCTGGTTGTAGGGCATGTGGGGATCCCAGTAGTGTATGAAGAGGAAGAACTTCTCGTAGCTATGTCGCCTGATCCAGGGAATGACGTGCCTATTGACGTCGGAGGCTACCACATGGTGGTGGATCCACCTAGAGGATCTGGTGGGGTTGATGTAGTACACGTAGCCCCTGAAGAAGTGCTTCGGATGGGACCTGAAGTTTATCAGGTTGTCCACGGCTGCCGTGGTGTAGCCAGCGTCTAGGAGGAGCTCGGCAAGGACAGGTATATCGTCGTCCACTTGGTAGGTGTTGGGGACATCCCAAGGCGTTATGTAGTACCTGTGGTTCACTGGGTAGAGACCTGTTATCATGCTGGTGAAGGCGGGGCCCGTCGGTATCCCCGAAGCGTAGAAGTTCTCGAAGAAAACCCCCTCGCGGGCGATCCTATCGATGGTGGGGCTCGTATCTCTGAAGTAGCCGTAGCAGCCCAAGTGATCGGCCCTCAGAGTATCGATGACTACGAACACTATGTTCAGACCCACACCCTAGCCCCGCAGAACTAGGGCAGGGAACGATTTGTGTCTTCACACACTATTCAAAAACAGGGAGCAGCGGGGAGCTGCTCGGGGTACCAGCTGGCTGCTCCAAGCAGCTTCCTACTGCCCGGTGGCCAGCCGCAGCAGCAGGCTGAATACCTTGCCCGCATCCACAACCCCCTTATCTCCCCTACCCAGGGTCTCCTCCGGGTCGTAGATCGCCAGCACCCCGTTCCAGTCGTGCACAGCGTCGTCGGGCCCCCGATCGTTCTCGGGGAGGTACTTGGTGTTCCACCCGAGGGTCCCCGCAGCCCTCCAGCTGAGGTCGTCGAAGTAGGCTATGAGGTCCGGAGCATCCCCCTCTACGCGGGGGTAGAGCTCGTAGGGTGTGTAGACCCAGTTCTGCCACTGCTCGCCGCTGGGCCCCTTTATCCTGGCTATATCCTCCTTGAGCTGCTTCACCGTATCTTCGTAGTACCTCTTCTCCACTATGCCGTGGGGCTCCCTCCCCCTCAGGTTTATGAAGATCCTGCTGTAGTAGCCGCCCCAGCCCCACGCAACCGTGTGCTGCCAATCGATCATATCCGCGCCCAGGTCCTGCCCAGGTCTCTTAGGCTCCTCCCTGAGCTTCAGGTAGCCCTGCTCCTGCAGCCACTGGTTCACGACGAACGCCCCCTTCATAGCCTTGGCCCCGTGGTCCGAGAGCACGACGAGGATGGTGTCCCTGGGCAGGAGCTTCCTCACCTCCCCGAGCCACGTGTCGATCATCCTGTAGTACTCCGGGATGACCCTGCTGTACACGGGGTGCTTAACGTGCCTCGGGTGCTGCTCGTCGAAGTACTTCCAGAACGCGTGCTGAACCCTATCAACACCCACCTCGACATATATGAACAAGTCCCACTTCTTGTTGAGGAGCAGGTGTGTTACTACCTGCAGGTGTTGCCTCGTCATCTGGAAAACTTCCTTCGCAACCCTGTCCTTCTCATGACTCCTGTAAACCACGTCGAATATGTACGACCCGTACCTCTCCTCGATCTCCCTCTTGAGCCACGGGGGGAAGGTGTAGGGTTTGCTGGGGTCCGGCGTGGTGAAGTCCGTCACCAGGAACCCGTGGACGGGCTTAGGTGGGTACGTCGGCGGAACCCCGACAACGCCCACCCTGAGGCCCCTGCCCCCAAGTATGTTCCACAGGGTCGGGGCCTTGACGTGGTTCGAGTTGACTATGTAGCTCTCCTTAACATCGCCGGGCCTTCTGTGGCGGAAGCCGTAGATTCCCAGCTCCCCCGGCGTCCTCCCCGTGAACATCACCATCCACGCGGGTATCGTTATCGGCGGGTGGCAGCTCCTCATGATGAACCTCGCGCCATCCTCGCCGAGCTCCTTCAGAGCACCGAGCTCCACACCGTAGCCTTCGTAGACTATCCTCGGCGGGGCGCTGTCG
>QMWY01000225.1 GCA_003661865.1 Thermoprotei archaeon | reverse complement strand
TGCCTAGATAGCAGCTGCAGCTCCTACACCTACGCCTACAGCACCGAGCTCAGCATCGAGGAGGGCGTGACCAGGGTACCGCTCCAGGCGATCGCCGTCCGCACGGGCTCTAGGGCGGTGACGGCGTACCTGTACGTAGGGTACGCAACAATCCGCAACGCAACCACGGTGGTCGTGCTCCCCAACACCTCCATAGGGTTCAGCGTGCTGGTCGAGTACTACACGCCTAGCATAGAGGTTGGGTACTGGGGCTACGTATCGCTCAAGGTGGTGAACCCGAACAACGTGCCGCTGCCCCTCAACGTATCCGCGTACAGCAGCAACCCCAACGTAACCCGGGTCAGCTACAGCACCACCATAACCGTCGCGCCCCGCGGAACGAGCTACATAGGGGTGCCTCTCTACGGGGCGGGCGTAGGCAACGCAACGGTCACGGTGCTGCTCCACGACATCGACGACGGTGTTGAGGAGAGGGCCTCCGTCAACATATCGGTCGTCCCCAAGCTCATCTACAACTACAGCGTGATTGGCTACGGCTACGTAGACTCGTCGAAGCCCACGGACTCCAACGAGCTCAGCTACCCCAACAAGACCGTGTGGGCGGACCTCCTCATCTACCTCTACGCATCGCAGGCGGGAGTATCGCTGGAGAAGCTGAGGAACCTGGTACAGGTTCCATGGGGCTGCGTTGAGCAGACTACGTCGCCGACCCTAGCGGCGATACAAGTGTACCGCTACATAAAGCTGCAGAACCTCACCCAGGAGGCCGCCGAGGCCATGGGGATGAGCGTTGGGGGACTCGAGGACTGGATAGTCAACGACACCATAGCCAGGGGTGTTGAGAGGCTCATAGAGCACCACGCATCCCACTGCCTAGACCCATCGGTCCAGAGCTGCGTACTTGGCTGGTACCCCGGGATGAGCTACAGCTTCTTCTACACCGCCTACGGGCTCACCGGGCTCCTCCTAGCGTACGAGTTCCAGGAGGAGTACAGCGTCAGCATATACAACGCCACCACCATGCTGAGCGTAGCCGGGAAGCTCGCTAGGGGTCTCGCCCAGCACCAGGGCAGCGATGGGAGCTGGAGGAGCAGCATCGTCGACACCTCCATGGCGCTCTACGCCCTGGCTAGGGCCACGCGCCTAGGGCTAGGGGGCGGCGAGGTCAACACCTCGATCGAGAGGGCTATCGAGTGGCTCCTAGAGCAACAGAGCAGCGATGGGTCCTGGGGAGACCCGCTGTCCACGGGCTACGCACTCCACGCACTCGCTGAGGCGAGGCTCGCGGGCTTCAACGTCAGTACCGATGCGCTCGTCCGGGCTATTGAGTGGCTCAACTCGACCAAGGTGGGGGATGGCACTGGGTGCTACTGGGCCTCGGCGGCGTGGCTCTACGGTAAGTACCTGACAACGGCCCGGGTCGTCCTAGCGCTCTACGCATCCCACCTAGCGCTCCAGGGGGTCAACGGCTCAGCTGCGTCGGAGGCGTACAACCTGGCGTTCATGGGCGCCAGGTTCCTGGCGGCTAAGGCGTACGACTGGCTTAGGTGGGGCAACACCTACGCGGGCGCCCAGATACTCCGGGCGATAAACTCCCTCGGCCAGCCCATAATATTCGCCGGGCCCCAGCCCGCGACAGCGGTGCTCACCGTCTACGCAGGGTCCATGCCCGTGCTCAACGCCTCGGTAACGATATCGGGGGAGGCGTGGTGGGGCTGCTACATACCGGACCTAACCGATGTTAGGAGCGAGACGCTGAGCTGTACGAGCTACCAGAGCCTCTACACCGGCGACTGGCTAGCGATATCGAAGAGGATAAGGGTTGAGGTGAGGCTCGTAGGCAACGCAACCGCGTACTGGTTTGCCGATACGGTGTACGCCTACTACCCCGAGGAGGGCGCGGTTAGCACAGGTGCATCCGTGAGCGGCGCCAAGGTGCCGACGGTTAGGCACGTATACCTGGGCAGGGGCGTGTCCGTAACCAAGGTGCTGCTCCCCAAGCAGGCTGGGGGTGCGGGCGGTAACGTGTCGCAGCAGAGCCAGTTCTTCGAGATCGAGAAGGTGGTCCAGCCCTCCGTGGTGGCGCCGGGAGGCGTGGTCAACGTGACTATAAGGGTTAGGAGCCTCAGCGGCACGCTGAGCTACGTCGTAGTCTCGGACCCGGTACCCAGCGGGTTCCAGCTCCTCAACATGAGCTACGACAGCAGCAACGTTGCGTTCGACGAGGAGTTCTACAACGAGACGGGGAGGCTGGGCTTCGCCATAGGGACCCTGGACAGCGGCTGGGTTACGATAAGCTACACCCTGAGGGCCCCGAGCAACGTAACCCCTGGGACCACCGTGACCCTAGACCCCGCCAGCGTTAGGCTGTTCTACGAGCCCGAGGGAGTCGACACCAACACCACGTCGAACACCGTGGCGGTGACGATAGGCGTTGTGGCCAGCCTGAGCAGCCGCGGGATCCTCTTCGAGGAGTACGCTGCTGGGGTCGGCAACGGAACAACGGTTAGGTGGGGCGAGGCGCTCAACGTAAGCGTATCCGTGGCTACGGGTGGGCTGAGCGGCCTAGGGATAGAGGTGGTGGTGCTCAACGAGAACGGAACCGAGGTGTACACCGCGGTGAGCAACGGCACTTGGATCCTGGTTGACACGGCGGACCTGAACTACACGGCCCTCGCGGGTAGGAGCGGTAGGGTTGTGGTGAAGCTGCTGCTGGGCGGTAAGGAGGCGGCCAGGTTCAGCCTATCCATAACCTTCGGCGAGCTGACGAAGGATAGCGTGATCGAGAGGGCGAAGAGCGTTGTGAAGCTGTGGACTGCCCACCCTGAGCTAAGGGACCTGGTATCGAAGCTGGCCGAGGGCACGGTCAAGCTCTGGACGGCGCTGTGCGCGAGGGGCTAGCCCCCTTCAAATAGTTCAACATGTTTTTTACTAGGCAGCATTTACATACCTCCGAGGTGAAAGGCCCTGATGCTCTATCCAGGCAGGTTGCTCGTACCCCTAGCGCTCGCCGTGCTGCTCCTAGGGCTCATCCCCCTAGGCGTTGCACAGGGGTACAGCTACCAGTCAAACGCCTTCACCCTGGAGCTC
>QMWY01000224.1 GCA_003661865.1 Thermoprotei archaeon | reverse complement strand
GATACTCCGTGACCACGGGGTACCGCTGGACGACTACGACTGCCACAAGGCTGGCGATAGGTGCTACAGCGCGCCCCGGGGCAACAGGTTTTACGTATACATAGAGGGCCATGTGGAGAACAGCGCGCTTAGGGTAAACACCGTCTACCTAGCTGTTCTGCTAACCCGCAGCGGAGGATGGCACCTACTAAAGGACCTGGCCTCCGCACTCATGGGATTCGCCTACAGCATCGCGGAGTCGCTCTGCTCGGGTGAATCCGTAGAGGCGCTGCTACAGGAGCTCTCCGATATCATGGCGCGGGAGAGGAGGCTCCTAGAACTCGTGCTCCCCCACGTACCCCGGAGCCCCGAGGAACTACTTAGGCTGTCCCCAGCGCTACGCTTCCTCGCCCTCAGCTGCAGGAAGCGCGCCGCTGAGTAGCCTGCAGCGGCGGGTTCTGCACACAGCCTTGGCGAGGGCCCATCGCTTATCTGGCGACTTGGGTAAAGCCCCTCCAGCCCGAGATGCGATCGGAGGTGGAGATGAGGGTTCTGCTGACGCTGCCCCCCGACATACACCACCTCGAGATATACAGGGTCACGGGGATGAAGGCCCCTCCGCTGGGCCTAGCATACATAGCCTCGGTTCTCGAGGAGGCGGGGCACAAGGTCGGGATAATCGATACCCCGACGCTCGAGATCGATCAGAAGACGTGGCTTAGCGAAGTCAGGTCATGGAACCCCGACGTAGTAGGGGTCTCGATCATAACCCCTACGGCGCCACGAGGGTATAGGGCTATAAGGGAGCTGAAGAGGCTCGAGCCTGACATCCCCATCATCGTCGGAGGGCCTCACCCGACGTTCATGTATGAGGAGGCGCTGGACAGTGGCGCCGATGTCGTTGTGCTTGGAGAGGGCGAGTACACGATGAGGGAGCTCGTGGAGGTGATCGAGAGGCACGGGCTCAACCACAAGAGGCTTAGGGATGTCAGGGGCGTAGCCTTCAGGGATAGGGATGGGAGAATCGTTGTCACGCCGCCGAGGCCCCCTATAGAGAACCTCGACAAGCTCCCCTTCCCCGCCAGGCACCTCCTCCCCATGGATAGGTACACGCTGTTCGGCAAGCCGATAAAGGTGGCGCACGTTATGGCCAGCCGCGGATGCCCCTACGGCTGCATCTACTGCATAACAAGCTACTTCTGGGGGAGGAGGATAAGGTTCCGCTCCGCCAAGAGCGTCGCTGACGAAGTGGAGGAGATCGTAGATAGGTATAGGGCTAGGTACATCGTGTTCACCGATGACGAGCTCACGGTTGGGAGGAAGTTCGTCTACGACTTCGTGAACGAGATGAGGAGCAGGGGGCTGGACATAGTGTTCGCCTGCGGCTCGAGGGTGGACCACGTTACTAAGGACTACATGAAGTTCCTCTACGACAACGGCTGCGTAGCGCTCTACTTCGGCGTCGAGTCCGCTAGCCAGGAGACCCTAGATAGGATAGGGAAGAGGATAACGATCGAGCAGGTGCGCAGGGTCTTCAGGTGGAAGAAGGAGCTTGGCGGGTTCGCAACAGCATCCTTCATCCTGGGGTTCCCCTGGGAGACCCTAGAGGATATGAAGCGCACGGTCGAGTTCGCGATCGAGCTCGACCCTGACTACGCCCAGTTCACGGTACTGACCCCCTATCCCGGGACACCGTTCTTCGAGTACGCCAAGAAGCACGGACTGGTAGAGGACTGGAACTGGGAGCACTACACAACCGTTAGGGCGGTGATAAGGGGGTTCAACTTCACACGGCAGCAGCTCCAGAAGATGCTCACCTACGCCTACCGCAGGTTCTACCTTAGGGCAGGGTTCATACTGAAGGAGCTGCGCGCCGGTAGGCTGAAGGATCTCGCGGGTACGCTCCTCCGCGAGGTGCTGGCGGTGATTAAGGAGGTGTTGGCGAGGCCACTCCGCTGGGGTGTTTAGCCGTGGGAGAGCGCAGGGGAGGCCTAGGTGCGTTCCTAGCAAGCATAAGGATCGTGTTCGACAACCCCGTGAGCCGCATCCTGCTGAGAACCGCTGCTAGGAGGCTGGAGTGTGTCTACCCCAGCGAGGGCAGGGTGAACGCAACGCTCCTCTACCACGCCCTATCGCAGCTGGCAGGTGCCCAGGTCTACGGATGCCCCGTAACCGCCCGCTTCATCTCCTTCCTGGTAAACAGGGTGGCGGAGCTTGGGGTAAGGATCCTGAGGGGTGATGTGGATGAGCTGAGGAACGCTCTGAAGGACCCTGCGCTGCGCCGCGGCGTATCCCTCGTTTTCGAGGGGCTAGCGCTCTACGGGGTCACCGTCCCCCAGAAGATGCCGGCGCCCTTCCTCATAGTGTGGAACATGACCAACATGTGCAACCTGAGGTGCAGGCACTGCTACCAGCGCGCCGATAAGCCCACCCCCGACGAGCTCACCCTAGAGGAGAAGCTCAGGGTGATCGACGAGCTCGATAGGGCTGGGGTCGCAGCTATAGCGCTGAGCGGCGGCGAGCCCACCATACACCCTCACTTTTACAGGGTGCTCTATGAGATAGCTAGGCGGGGGATCTACGCCGCCGTCGCCACCAACGGCTGGGTGTTCGCCGAGCGGGAGAAGCTTGTGAAGGCAGTTAAGCTGGGGCTGAGGTACGTTGAGGTATCGATAGACAGTGCGGATCCGAAGAAGCACGACTGGTTCCGGGGGGTCCCCGGGGCGTGGAGGCACGCGGTCAAGGCCCTAGAGAACGCGGTTAAGCTAGGGGTTAACCACGCCATGGCCGTAACAGTCACGAAGCTGAACATCGACGAGGTCGAGGACCTGCTAGACCTCGCCGAGTCCATAGGTGTGAGGAGGGTGGTGTTCTTCAACTTCGTCCCCGTTGGTAGGGGGGCCGAGAACGCGTGGCTCGACCTAGACCCGGTGGAGCGGGAGATGTTCCTGCGCACCATATACAAGGAGATGAGTAGGAGGAAGCTGGAGATCGTGAGCACGGCGCCTCAGTACGGAAGGGTTGTCCTGCAGATGAGCGGGGGTGAGGAGGTGGCGCCCAGCCACTTCTACGTGGGGAGCGATCCTATTGTAAGGGCCGTGGCGGAGTTCGTAGGGGGCTG
>QMWY01000223.1 GCA_003661865.1 Thermoprotei archaeon | reverse complement strand
GTATACTCCTCTGTAGCCTGCTTAATTTTGTTCACGGCTACACCACCTTCTGAGGAGGCTAAGAGGTGGTGCTGTGTGGGGCGCGTAGTAGCGTTGTTGACGGATTTCGGCGTGGAGTCGGTGTACGTAGGGATCATGAAGGGGGTTATCCTCGGTATTGCGCCGGAGGCTGTGGTTGTCGATGTAAGCCACGGTGTCGGGAAGTTTGATGTGGATGAAGGTGCTTTCCTGCTCTACGTTTCCTACCGCTACTTCCCGCGTGGCACGGTGTTTGTCGGTGTGGTGGATCCAGGTGTTGGCTCTGCTAGGAGGGGCATAGCTATAGAGTCTAGGAACTATTTCTTCGTGGGTCCGGATAACGGTCTTCTGCTGCCGGCCGCGGAGGAGGACGGCATAGTTAAGGTGGTGTCGCTGGAGAACCCGGAATTCTTCCTGAAGCCTATCTCGGCTACGTTCCACGGGAGGGACATCTTTGCCCCGGTAGCTGCGTGGATCGCCAGAGGCGTATCGCTGGAGGTTCTGGGCTCAACTATTGACGTTCGGACGCTAGCCAGACCCAGCCTCAGGATAGGTTATAGGAGGAGGGTTGGGGATTTCCTAGAGCTCGAGGTTGTCCACATAGATAGTTTCGGCAATGTCGTGCTCGGGTCGAGGTTTGAGGATGTTGCTAGAGAGCTGGGGATCTCGAGGGGGGACATCGTCGAGGTTATCCCCGGGTGCAAGGGTAGAAGCTTCGAGGCTGTTGTAGCACGTAGTTTCTCTGATGTCGAACCGGGTAGGATGATCTTCTACCAGGACAGCTTTGATATGGCCGAGCTCGCTCTTAATAGGGGTAGTGCATCCGATCTACTGGAGGTTTCGAGGGGTTCCAAAGTGTGTGTAGGGCGAGCTAACTAGGTGCTGGACTTGTTCGTGAGTTTTTGGAGTGACCCTGTGTATCTTGCGTTGCTCGTGGCTATTGTAGGGTTTGCAGTAGTGTCCTTAATGCTCTACTGGGATCTGCTCAAGCTTAGAAGGTTCTTGCTAGAAGGCACTACTGGGAGCTTTCCGAGGTCGAGAGAAGCTGAGTACTACACGGTTCAGGAGCAGGAGGAGCCGAGGATAGGAGAGTACTCTGTTGTTGAGCCTATAGCTGCCGGAGGCTACGCCTGGGTGTTCAAGGTGAGAGATAGGAGGAACAGGCTGTGGGTCGCGAAGGTCTTCATGCCGCGTGAAGCAGGTACGGAGCCTGAATGGCCGCCGGCGCCAAGCGTTGTCAACGTGCTGGACAGGATCATAGGGGACTATGATGAGAATAGGAGGCTTCACGACATGATCAGGAGGTTCTTCAGTGAGGTGCGGGTTTTACAGACCGTGAGGGAGATCGTGAGCGACGACATGTGGTGGAGAACAATACTATCGTCGAGCCAGTGCAGGGATAGGGAGGAGGTCTGCGAGGAGCTCCGGAGGTACATAAGGAACATCATAAACGTGTACGACGTTAACAGGGATCTCGTATACTTTCTGAGAGCAGGTGCGGGTGCCACGTATTACAGCAGCGCGGAGAAGTACGTGGAGGATCCCCCCTACGTGATCATCGAGTACGCTGAGAAGGGCTCTGTCGAAAACATCCGGGATACGCTGCTGTCGAACCCTCGGCACCTCCTCAGGTTCTTCGAGAAGGTCGCGGGTGCTGTAGCTCTCTACTACATCTCCTACGGAGGTGTGCACTGCGATATCAAGCCGGGCAATGTTCTCGTATCCGAGGTGGGTGGAGAGTACGAGCCCATAGTCACGGACTTCGGCATAGCCCGCAGGGTTGGGGAAGTTGTAAGTATGTGGAACCCAGGCACTCCTCAGTTCATGCCGCCCGAGTACCTGCTCTACCCAACAGGTAGTGTATGGCCTACGTGGGATGTGTACTCCCTCGCCGCCACTATGTACAGTATCATAACCGGGAGGATACCCTTCGTACAGCACGTGTACATAGCTGTTTCGAGGCACCCGGGCATACCGGGTGAGCTCAAAAAGCAGTCGAGGCGGATCGTCGAGAGCTTGGAGGCCACGATATTCGGGATTTCGATGCTTGTAGTGAACCGCGTTGAAGACCTGGTGTATCGGGGCATCGACCTCTCGAAGCCTGTAGATGCTGAGGTGGCGCTCCTCAGAATGTCGAGGCTCAGCCACGAACTGCGTGAGGGTGCGCTCAAGAACTTTCTGAGCAGAGATGTCGGGGTTCTGGAGAGCTCTGCGGAGAAGCTGGGGCTTCCGTGGCAGCTCGTCACGACGGTCGTGAGGTCTCTGGACCCCGACCCCTCGAGGAGGCCCAGGGACATGGTTGAGATGTGGCTTGAGCTCCGGGATGCTGGTAGGTTTCTAGGCTAGGGCATAGCCCTTCGTTTAAAGCTGTGCAGAGCGATAATTTTCCTCTGAGGTGCGGGTAGTGGGTGCTGTATCTCTGTCCGTAGAGCTCAGCAGCAGGTACCTGCCCCAGGTCGATAGCCCGCTGAACCTCTACTTCAAGGCCAGGATCTCGGTGAGCCCCGGTGCTAGGAGGAGCTATAGACCCTTCGTAGTCGCGTTGATCGACACCAGCTCCTCCATGGTTAAGGAGAAGAAGATCAGGCTCGCCAAGGAGGCGCTGAAGAGGCTCCTCGTCCTCATGCCCCCCGGCTCCCGCGTCGTGACCATGGCGTTCGACAGTAAGGTACGTGAGGTTGCAGAGTGCCGCGAACTCGATGAGGAGTGTCGGGAGAAGATGATACACAAGGTCTCGAAGCTCATAGCGTTCGGCAACACCGTGCTGTACAGAGCGCTGTCGGCGGCCTTGAAGAAGCTGGAGGAGCAGAAGGATGATAAGGTCGTGAAGAGGCTTGTGTTAGTCACCGACGGCATCCCGACGGATGTGAAGGAGGTGAGGCCCTACGGCGAGCTGGGAAGGCGTGCTGCCGAGGAGGATGTAGAGGTCGTGGCCATAGGCGTGGGCCGGGAGTACAACGAGGAGATGCTCGAGGCTATAGCGGTGAACTCCCGAGGGGTCTTCGAGCACATCGAGGATCCGTCGGGCATACCGAAGGTGGTGGAGCTCTATGCATCGAGGCACAGCTCTATAGTGTTCAAGAACTCGTACGTG
>QMWY01000222.1 GCA_003661865.1 Thermoprotei archaeon | reverse complement strand
CTCACCCCACCCCCGCCATAACCTCCGAAGCCCGCGCGGATGTAGGTAGAGTAGCTTCCTAGAACAAGCTCCGCCTCGACCCCGCCCGCCACGGCTATGTAGACCACGGCGCCCCTGACCGGGCTCACCACTCTGAGGACGGAACCTCTGTTCAGCCAGAGGGGCCTATAAGTCTCAACCTCGTAGTCGTCTACGTAGACCTCCGCCTGCGCTCCGGTGACAGCCACGATTGTGTTGTCCCCGGCCTCGAGATCTATCGGGCCGAAGGACTCTATCAACGGGGTGTTGGGGCTGTTGCCCACAAGCACATTTGCTTGAACCGCAGAGGTTCTGTCCATGGCACCCGATACGGGTACTCCAAGAGCCTTGTAGCCATACCTGCCCAGATCCTGCACGGTGGCGAATACGCAGTTCCTCACCCTCAGTGTATTCTCGGTCAATACTAGCTTACCTCTTCGATCCACGTACCCTCAAGTTCCCTAAACTCCTTCTCGCTGATCTCGTAGAACTCCACAAGGTCGCCAGGCCTTATGGGGATGGGCGGGTCACGCCTCGGGTCGAAGGTTCTGAGGGGCGTCCGCCCAACTATCCTCCACCCACCGGGGCTCTCGGTTCCGTAGAGCCCCGTCTGCTTACCGGCGATGCCCACCGAGCCTCGGGGTACACGCGTCCGAGGCTTCTCTAGCCTTGGAACAGCTATCCTCTCATCAACATCCCCTAGGTAGACGAACCCTGGGGTGAAGCCCAGCATATAGCACACGTACTCACGGGATGTGTGTATCTTCACAAACTCGTCCACCGAAACCCCCGCTAGCCTAGCCGACTCCTCTAGATCGGGTCCGTACCGCCCGCCGTACACCACAGGGATTCTGAACCTTCTAGGCCTGAACACGACCTTCCCACGCAGCTCCTCAATAAGCTTAGACACCTTTTCGGCAAGCAAGCTCCAGCTAGTCTTCCTAGGATTGTAGAACAGTGTTACGCTCGTGTAAGCAGGCACAACCTCGTCTACCCCAAGCTCGCCGCGCTTCTCTAGGAGGAGGTAGTAGAGTTCGTGGACTCTCCGGTTGCAGTCTAGGCTAATCTCCCTGCACAGCTCTACGTAGAGAGCGTACCCCCCTACGGCTCTTATTACGGGCTTCCTCATGTGTTCACCTAGGCTAGAGGAATGTCCCCATGGGCGCTACCTCTATACCCGCCTCGGCGAATCTCCTCCTTATCGCACGCGCGATCTCAACAGCGTTGGGGCTATCCCCGTGAATGCATATCGTGTGGACGACTACGTCTATATCCCTGCCGTCAATGGTTCTGACCCTGCCTTCGCTCACCATCCTGAGAGCCCTCTCCGCAGCCTCCTCAACATCGTGGATCACCGCACCGGGCTTCCCCCGGGGAACGAGCCTACCATCAGATGTGTAGCCCCTATCCGCAAACCCCTCGAAGGCCACCTTCACACCCTCCACCTCAGCGGCCCTGTGCACCTCGGAGCCGTATGGAGCAACCAGTATCAGCCTAGCTCTTAGAAGCTTCACCGCCTCGACGATCGCCTGAGCGTAATCTCTCCTAATCCACGCCATGTTGTAGAGAGCACCGTGGGGCTTAACGTGCTGCAGCACCACCCCCTCAGCACGTGCCACAGCCTCAAGAGCACCGATCTGGTAGAGCATGTAATTCACGAGATCCTCCGGGCCCACCTCCATGGCCCTCCTGCCAAACCCCATGAGGTCTGGGAAGCCTGGGTGGGCGCCCACCGCCACACCCTTGCCCCTAGCCAAACGCACGGTCCTCCTCATAACCGTGGGGTCGCCCGCGTGGAAGCCGCACGCTATATTCGCCGAGGTGACGTAGTTGAACAGCTCCTCCTCGTTACCGAGCTTCCACCTTCCGAAGGACTCGCCAGAATCCGTGTTCAGATCCACCTTCCTGGGCATGACTAGACCCTAGAGCACTGTCTCCTCTACTTGGAAATAACGGTATGGTGCCAGTACTACGTCTGCAGCCGGTGTTCGGACCTTGTTCGGGTTTGGCACCTGCGTGCACACGATTGAAAGTGTATTGCTTTAACTCCTAGAGATGCCGTTAGGAAGGCACTGGGTGCGAGCTTGAAGAGGCTGGTAGGGTTCGTGGTCAACCCCATAGCCGGTATGGGCGGCTCTGTGGGGCTGAGGGGTACCGATGGCGGGGCTTATAGAGAAGCTCTTAGGAGAGGCGCAAAACCTGTGGCACCCCAGGTAGCTATGCGGTTTCTGAAGAGCCTAAAGAGCATGTGTGGCGACCTGCTGGAGAGCACATTGTTCTTGACAGCGGGGCATAGAATGGGCGAGGATTACCTTGTAGAGCTGGGGCTGAGCTACAGGGTTATGCACAGGCCTCCCCCAGAAACCTCTGCACTCGACACCATCGAGACGGTCAGGCGCGCAGTGGGGCAGGGGGCAGAGATTGTGGTTTTTGTGGGTGGCGACGGTACCGCCCGCGATGTGGCTTCGGCTGCATCTAGACGAGTTCCGGTGCTGGGCATACCCGCTGGGGTCAAGATGTTCAGCGGGGTTTTCGCCGTCTCGCCGGAGGCCGGTGCCTACATCCTATGCAGTTACCTGAGGGGCGAAGCCTCTGTTGTTGAGAGCGAGGTTGTCGATATAGATGAAGATGCATACAGAAAGGACATCCTATCCACGCGCCTCTACGGGGTTGTGAAGACGGTGGTAGTCGAGAACCTCGTGGCGCCATCGAAATCACCTACGGTGGGGGAGGAGGAAGCGAAGGAATCCATAGCTAGGTACTTCGTCGAGAGCGTTATGGAGAAGGACGTGCTTTACATACTCGGCCCCGGCAGTACCGTAGCCTCGATAGCACGTCTTCTGGGGGTGAACAAAACTCTCCTAGGCTTCGACGCCCTGTACAACGGCAAGATCATAGCGTACGACCTTTGGGGCAGGCGCTTCGTAGAGCTGGTCTCGTCGTATCCTAGGAGGAAGCTGGTCCTCACCCCCATAGGGTCGCAGGGGTTCGTAATAGGGCGCGGCAACAAGCAGTTGACACCTGAGGTGCTTGAGCTGTTTTCGAAGGACGACCTGATAATACTCGCCACACCCTCCAAGATAAGGAGGCTGAGG
>QMWY01000221.1 GCA_003661865.1 Thermoprotei archaeon | reverse complement strand
TCCTTGAGGTCCTCCAACACTATTTTTTGACGTAGTTCTGCGAGGTCCAGATCGCGCTGCGTGTCTATGATGCGCAGGATGAGCTCGGCGGCCTCCTCGGTGTAGCCCAGGCGGCGGAGCTGGGCTAATGCCACTTCCCGCGGGAGGATTCCTAGCCGGTACGCCCGCTCGATGATGCTGCGGGACAGCTCCCGCTCCTTGGACGTTGCATCTAAATGCCACACCGTCACTATGTCCGCGGCCACCTCGGCGGAGTAGCCCAGGCGCTGGAGCCACTCGATCGCGGTTTCCCGCGGGAGCAGCCCGTGGAGGAACAGCGTGCGTATGTCGCTCTTAGTGATCTTCTCCCTGTTCACCCCTCTCCTGCGGGCGTACTCAAGCTGGCACATGTGCCACGCCTTGGCTGGGTCCACCCCGAGCCTCTGCAGGGAGTCCGCACAGGCGCCCACGTCTATGTAGCCGTCCTTGAGGTCCTCCAGAACTATCTTTATCTGCAACTCATTGAGCTCCTGCAGCTCTTCGGCCTCCACCACGCGTAGCTCCAGCTCAGCCGCCTCCCGCTTGTACCCCAGCTGAACGAGCCTCTCCACCGCCTCCCCCCGCGGGAGGATGCCCAGCCTGTAGGCCCGGATAACCAAGCTCTTGGACTCCTCCCTGGCCCTCTCGTTGATCTTGGCCCTGTAGCGCTGTATCAGCAGGTTCACGTCGTTGAGGTGGTAACCGAGGTGTGACAGGCGTAGCCACAGCTCAGCGTCGTCAATCAGGCCCAGCTGCCACATCTCCACCAGGGCGCTCTCCGGGATGTCCCTCCACAGGGTCTGGAGGTGGTACTCTATGTGATCGTCCCTGTACCCCAGCTTGGCCAGCCCGTCCCTGAACTCGTCAACCGATATTGCTCCCTTCCTGAACCACTCCTCGAACTCCGTTCTGCTGGGCCAGTGGTCCCTGTACCTCTCCGCGTAGTATATCGCCAGCGGGTTGAGGATGGTGTGGCGGATAACCTGGCTCCAGATGGTCCAGGTCAGCCAGTTGAGGCCTAGGCCGAAGTAGAAGCTCCTAGCAATGTCCGGTAGCCACGTGCGCTTGATTGGGTGGAGCAGGTCTACGATGGCTAAAGCTATCGTCGGCGCCGTGCCCAGCCAGAAGTTAACGGTCATGTACCGCGCTAGGCTCAGCCTAGCCTTCTCCGGGTCCGCCGGCGGCTCGTACTCGAACACCCCCCTGAGCAGGGCGTCCGCAAGGACTGCGTAGGGCGAGAAGTACGCTAGCAATGTGCCCAGGAGGTCCATCTCCCTGACGTAGCCAGGGCCTATCCTGACCGGTGCCACGGCAGCCGATATGCTCTCCGCTGCACCTGCCGAAGCTAGGTAGATCCCCGCCTCCTGCAGCAGGTCTGGGGCCTCTACCAGCATCCACTGCTCAACGTTTCTGAACACAGGCTCCACAGCGCCCGCCAGACCCTGCGCCACCCCGCCGATCAGCCACTGCGGGAAGCCAGTGACCATTTCGTAGAGGGTATTAGGTATCTCCGCCAGTACCTGAGGGATCCCCTGTATGAAGTTCCAGAAGTCGGTGACCGCCTCGCAGAACCAGGCCAGGCCCTCGCCCACTACCGGGACGTCGCGGAGATCCTCGCATTTGAACGTCCAGTCTGGCTGCTCCCCCGGTGCGTAGGGGTACATGTACTGGTATGCCTCAGGAGGATACAGCGGGAGCGCCACCGCCCCTAGCCCTCAGCTCGTCGAGTATCAACCGCGCGAGGAGCCTGTTGTAGTAGGCCGCGACCTCCCACTTGCCCTCCTTGATCGCCTTCTGGAGGAGCTCCGCTGCTTCCTCCGCCGTGATCTCCTTCTCGGTCTTTATGTCATAGATCTTCGCGGGCATACAGATCACCTCAAACAAACTGTACGTGTAGAAAGCCTATATCTCATGGGGGTGGTCGCCAGCCCAGCCCGAACATAGCCGCTACGAACGACAGTATCGTTATGAGTAGCCCCAGGAACCACTTCATGTAGCCGTTGCGCTGCATTATGAGCTGCTTCAGGTCATCTAGCTCCCTGCGGATATCCTCAACCTGCTGCTCCAAGCGTGCTAACCGCTCTATTATCTCGGTGTCGGACATGCGCATCACCTCAGTATTCTCAATGCCTTAAGGAACCGCCTAAGCAACCCGATCGTGAGCTCCTCCTCCTTCTTCACCACGAAGTAGAGGTAGAAGCAGTGAGGGTAGGTATCGTCCTCGTTGTACGCCTCCACGACCACCTCGCTGGGCTCGTTGGGCAGGGGGTAGTTCGGGGTGTCGGTAATGGTTATGAAGTCCCCCTTCACCCACGCGTCCTGGTGCCACGGCACTATGATCTCCAGCCCGTACTTGATGCGGACACCGGCCAGCGCCTGGTGACCCGGCGGGATCAGTATCTTCACCTCGCTGAGGATCCCCTGCGGCAGCTCCACCCTGGCCTTCTTGGGGTTCCCGCGGGGGGTGTTGGGATCTACACACACGTCAGCTACCCTCAGCATCGCTCTTCACCTTGCCCAGGATCTGCTGCGCCAGGGACTCAGCTATCTTCTTCCTGAGGTACTCCTCGAACCTGCGCCTGCACTTGTCACACATGAGCTCGTATATCTCCTTCAGGTCTATTCGGATAGTCACGGACATGGCCTCACCCCCACTCGACCTCTTGATCCTCCAAAACAACGAGCTTGCCGCCGGGCCCGCGCCTAGCCTTGAACCTGCAGCGCTTACCGCGCTTACCGCACAGCGTAATAGTTACGGTGCCGTCCCTGTTCCATCGGAAGAATGCGAAGGTGAAGTCACCCGAGGAGAATATCTCCGAGGCCTTGCGCCTCCTCACTTCTCCCACCCCAATAGAGCACAGAGATACCTGTTGTCTGCGGAGCCCCGGTTGTATATCCACACCCAGACCTCATCCCCGCCCTCGATCGGGAGCGGCGGGTCGAACTCTATATCCGCGCCGTACTTCTTGGTCAGCCAGATGTAGTCCTCATCAAGGGACGCATTGTATAACCTGAGCACCATCTCGCACGGTGGCGTGTCGCAGCCGCACGTAAGCTTCCGTATGTATAGCGTCTTGCCCGAGGGGACGGTGTACAGGAT
>QMWY01000220.1 GCA_003661865.1 Thermoprotei archaeon | reverse complement strand
TTGTTAAGGTCTCTAACAACCATCAGCACCATCCTCACCATGGCTCCTCCGCCCACCTAAGGGTAGCAACGAAAGCTTATATCCCCGAAACCAAACCGCGGTTCCGGGAAGCCGGGTCGTCTAGCGGCCAAGGATGCGGGGCTCTGGCCCCCGTGACCGGGGTTCGAATCCCCGCCCGGCTACCAAACTATTAACCTTCTCAGCAAAGCATCTCATAGGCGGTGATGAGAAGAGGGTCTCTTGATCTACCCCAGAGGGGGAGATGAAGATAGCCGGAAGTGCTGATACAGAGCCAAAGATATTAATCCGCAGCTATCTTCAGAGTACCAACGGCGGCGGTCGTCTAGCCTGGTCTAGGACGCCGGCCTTCCACGCCGGAGATCCCGGGTTCAAATCCCGGCCGCCGCACCAAAGGATCGACGGGGTTCAACTCCTTCTCAACACCCAGCAGGGAACGTTGCGGAGACTGCTTAGACGCCTGCTAAGCTCAGGAGTAGTGTGAGCATCAGTAGGGCTATGAAGTATGGGAGTGTGTAGCGGTGTAGCGGTGATAGTCTCTAAGCCCTACTCTCGTCAGCCTGAGCAGGATGAGGTTGGCTAGCGAGCCCAGTATGAATCCCGTGCCCCCGAGGTTAACCCCTATAGCTATGTAGCGCCACAGCTTCCTCGGTGCGCTGCTGAGGATTATCGTCGCCGGAACGTTGCTGATAGCCTGGCTCAGCGTTACCGCTACGAGCATCGTTATCAGCGGGGATGTGAGGAAGGGGTTCAGTAGGTTGTGTAGAAGCGTTGCAAGCTCTCCGAAATCCAGGAACATCAGCGCGAATACCGCTAGGAGCGGTATGTCCAGCCCCCTGAGCACCGTAGGCGATACGGCTATGCTCAGCGCTACGGCCAGTGGAAGAGCTGCCTAGCTAACGCTCAGGTGTGTAAGTGTTACAAGCGCGACCAGCATCGCTACAGACGAGGCGGCGAGGACGCGGTTAACCCTTACCGGGAGCGGTGGGGGAGGTTTAGAACACCTCTCTACACGGGTAGCCAGGGCCAGCGCATAGATGAGTAGAAGGGCGGTGGCTACATCCGTGAAGGGGGCCAGCCCCACCACGAACTCGGTGAAGCCCAGTGCGTAGTGCTGCCATAGGAAGAGGTTCTGGGGGTTTCCTATAGGTGTAAGCGCCGAGTGCACGTTTACACCGATCGTGGTCATCACGTAGAGCGGCAGGAGGTCTACAGCCCATACACGCTCGATCGATGCTACGAGGGGCAGGTATATGAAGAGGGCAGCATCGTTGGTGATGAGCATCGCCGTGAGACCAGCTGATAGGATCACCATTGCGTAGAGCATGAATGGCATCTCCGAGAACCTTCTGACAATGGTTACCGAGACCCTAGAGAAGAGCCCTGAGAGCTCAGCAGCTCTAGAGGCTATGAAGAGGGTTGCTAAGCTACAGAGGGTATCGGGTTTCAGCAGCCAAGGGCTTCTGCGTAGAAGACCTGGGTCTAGGATGAGGAGCGCTATGTATAGCGCTAGGAGCTTCTCGCGGATCAGCAGCTCCACTACTCTATATAGAGGTCTACGCCACGTACCTCCTAACCTCCTCGGTAAGCCCGTAGTCCGGTACGAGCTCGGAGCCCTCGTAGCTCACCTTCACATGGGCGACTATGTAGAGCCTCCACGCGAGTGGAACCATCCATGCATCCTCGGGGTCCCTGAACTCGGCAGCCTCCACAACCCTGAGCTCACGCACAACCCTCTGCATAACCTCAACAACCTCCTCACGCCTAACCTCTACACCGTAGACGTGTGCGGGTCTTCCCTTGGGGGACGGCGTCTTGGCCACGGGGTCGCAGTGGATCCTATCTAGGGCGAAGCCGTGGTACATGAGAGGTACGTCAACGTGGAGCTCCCCCGCAGGCCCGCGATGTATAAGCGGAGGACCCGCAACTACGTAGGGGAGCGCCGCCTTAACAGCCTCAATGGCTCTTCGCGCCAGCTCCTCGGAGAGTTGTTGAGCTCCTCTCCTCCAGCTCCTCACGGGCGGAGCTCCTTCTATGCCCCCCGTCCACGATCACCTACGCACAGCGTGGTTCTAGGCGGTATATATGGGTTGGAACTGCTGCTCTAAAAGTGAGTCTTAGAGGCCATGGCGCTAGTAGCGCTAGGAACCTGGCATACCATGGGAGGTAGATATCGACGCTGCGCTTGGACTCAATGGCTTCGGCGATGGCGTGCGCGACGCGCCGGGACTTAAGCGCCTTGCTGGGGGCTGAAGCACCTGCACGGGTGAAGAACTTGGTTTTAACGGGCCCGGGATACACAGCTATGACAGCTATCCCTGTATCTGAGATCTCCTGCCGGAGTATGCGGGTAGCGTAGTGGAGGGCGCTTTTAGCGGCCCCGTAGATAGGCATGCTGGTCATCTCAACGAAGATCCCGGCTGTGATCACGTTAACAACGACCCCACCGCGCCTGATATAGCGTATCAGCCTGGCCGTGATCTGCAGAGGTCTTACAGCGTTTAGCTTGAACAGCTCCTCGATCTCGTTGGCCTCGTGGCGCACCAGCTGCTTAGCCACTGCTCCCCTGGCGTTGTTCACAAGCACATCTATCCCACCCGCATCCCGAGCCATAGCCTCAACTCTATCGACAGCGTCTTGGGCTAAGAGGTCGATACTGTGGTATACGAAGCATTTCCCCAGCTCGTCGGCGAGCCTACGAAGCCTATCTACGCTCCTAGCAATCCCTATAACCCGGTAGCCCCTTCAGCATAGCTCACGGCTCAGCTTGGCACCTATACCGCTCGAGGCTCCTGTGATCAGCGCTACCCGCATCTCCTCTGCCCGCCACGCATCTAAAGATCAGGTTATTAAGCCTAGCCGATCGCCTCTAAGCCTCGGGGCCACAGTGATAACTGTCGTGATGATAGGTACGGGTGGCTCGGAGGGGATCCCGGTCCCCGGCTGCGCATGTCCCGTGTGCAGTGAGGCTAGGCAGTACCGTTTCCTCAGGCGTAGCACGGCCTCCCTTCTGATAACGAACTACAGCACCAACATACTCGTAGATATGAGCTTAGAGGCCTCGAACTACGTCGAGGAGCTCTACGTGGACGCCATACTCGTTACGCATTGGCAC
>QMWY01000219.1 GCA_003661865.1 Thermoprotei archaeon | reverse complement strand
CCTCCTGATCTCCTCGACCTCCTCTCTGCTTAGAGGCGTGGCTCACCACCCCCTCCTAAGCGCCTCGGCTAGGCTGCGGAAGATCAGCTGCCCATCGGGGGAGAAGCCCCGGGGGATGAGCTCGGGCTCGGCCGCCCGCTCCGGGTGGGGCATGAGCCCCAGAACAGATCCATCCTCCGTAGCAACCCCAGCTATATCACCGATGCTCCCGTTGGGGTTGTAGCCATCGGCGTACCTCAGCAGAGGCCTACGCTCAAGGCCCCTGAGCCCCTCACCATCTATAAAGTACCTCCCCTCGGCATGGGCCACGGGCATGCTCAGGACCTGTCCATCCCTGAGGAGCAGGAGCCATGGGCCACGGGGCCTCTCGACAACAAGCCTGACCCACCTGCAGACGAACCTGCCGCTGGTATTGCCTAGGAATGCGCCGGGCAGCAGCCCCGCCTCAACAAGTATCTGGAAGCCGTTGCATATCCCCAGGACCGGAACCCCCTGCTCAGCCTCCTCAGCCACGATCTCCATGGCGCGGGTCTGCGCAGCTATGGCCCCGGCCCTGAGCCAGTCCCCGTAGCTGAACCCTCCGGGTATCACGATCGCGTCCCACTCACCAGCCCTCAGCTCAGCATGCCACACAACCCTCGCGTCGAGCCCAGCGGATCTGCGGGCTGCCCACGCAACATCCCCATCGCAGTTAGTCCCCGGGAACTTGAGGACCGCTACCCTCGGCACGAAGCCTCACCTCCACATCGTGCACAACGGGGTTGTAGATCCTGAGCTTCTCAACGAGCTCCCTAACGATGCTGAGCGCCTCCCGCGGGCTCCCGGCATCGACCCTGAAGAGGAGGTACTTCCCCACACGAACACCCTTCACCTGGCCGTAGCCCTTCCTCAGGACCAGGTGCCTATGGATCGTCTCGCCCTCGGGGTCCCGGGCGCTCCGCTTATTCATCACCACGACCTCAACAGCATAGCTCACCTCGCCCCACCTCAACACCGAGCCTACGGGCGAGCTCTAGGTAGGCCTCGAGGAGTTGCTGGGGGGTTCCGCCACGCCTATACACCTCCTTGTCAAGGTGCCTCCCCGACTCGTCGAGGATCCTCATCGTATCCCCCGTGATCTCGTCGCCGAGAACGATCTCCCCACCAGCCCCCCTCCCGAACTCGAGCTTCATATCAACAAGGGTTAGGCCGTGGGCCCTGAGGTGCTCACTAAGCGCCTCGTTTACGCGGAGCGCAAGCCTCCTGATCAGGGACAGCTCCTCGGCTGTGAGGAGCCCAGCCCTGAGCACATCGTCCTCAGTGACCAGGGGGTCGTGGAGGGAGTCATCCTTGTAGTGAAGCTCAAAGATCGGGGGGTCGAGCCTCTGCATACGCCTGAGCAGGGGCATCCTCCTGAGGAGGGAGCCGTAGGCGTAGTTCCTAACAATGACCTCTAGGGGGATCATCTCGAGCCTCTCAACGAAGAGCCTCCTGCACCCATCGTACCCCCTGAAGTGGGTCCTGATACCCGCCTCCTCGAGAACCCTGAAGAAGTGGGCGGAGATAGCGGCGTTCACAACGCCCTTCCCAGGAACGGGGTCCCTCCTAGCGCCATCCCCCGCCGTGATCTCGTCCTTGAACTCCAGGATCAGCTCACCATTTTTAATATAGATACGTTTACTCTTCCCCTCCCTAACGAACCTGGGCTCCAATTCCTCAATACCCATGTCGCTGATCTATGTATATCTGGATAAAAGGATTGTTTCTGCATACCCGAAGAAATATTTACATAAATGTTGGAAAAATTCATGGTGATGGGGATACGCTTTTATAGATCCATGTATAGGATCTGTGGGTCGGGCTGGTGCCCGTGGAGCCGCGGAGGCTGCTGGAGGGCTACGATACGAGGAGCCCAGCAGTAGCGGTTCTGGGAAGCCACTCGGCGCTGCAGATACTCCACGGGGCCCGGGCGGAGGGGCTCTCAACAGTGCTGATCGTTACTAGGGATAGGCTCTGGTTCTACGAGCAGTTCAGCCACCTGGTCGATAGGTTCGTAGTTGTGGATAGGTGGCCTGATCTCTGTAGGGACGACGTGATTTCTGAGCTAAGGAGGTTCAGCGCGATCCTCGTACCCCATGGGAGCCTGGTGGAGTACGTGGGCATCGGCTGTGTCATGGAGCTTAGGCTACCGGTGTTCGGCCTAAGGAACCTGTTCGAGGTCGAGGCGGATCAGAGGAGGAAGATGGGGCTTCTTAGGGAGGCGGGTATCGAGACCCCTAAGCAGTTCAGGGTAGGCGAGGGGTTCAAGGGGCTTGCGATAGTGAAGCTCGGGGGTGCTAAGGGTGGTAGGGGGTACTTCCTAGCCCGTACCCCAGAGGAGGTTGTTAAGGGTGTTGATGCCCTAGCGAGGAGCGGGGTTATCAGGGGCCCTGAGAATGTGCTAGTCCAGGAGTACGTTGTTGGGGCGCCGCTCTACGTACACTTCTTCTACAGCCCGATCCTCGGGAGGCTCGAGCTGATGGGGGCGGATATAAGGTACGAGTCCAACGCCGATGGGATCGGGAGGCTCACCCCGAAGTACCTAGAGCACCTAGGGATCGAGCCCAGCTTCGTCGTGGTGGGCAACATACCCGTTGTTCTACGCGAGAGCCTCCTCCCAAAGGTGATGAGGTTTGGCCAGGGGTTTGTGGAGGCTACTAAGAGGCTGCTCCCACCGGGTATCATAGGGCCCTTCTGCCTAGAGGGGGTAGTGACGGAGGACCTGAGGTTCCTAGTATTCGAGTTCTCAGGCAGGATAGTTGCGGGTACGAACCTATACGTACAGGGTAGCCCCTACTCCCAGCTCTACTGGGGCGAGCCTATGAGCATGGGTAGGAGGATCGCTAGGGAGATAAGGATCGCCTCCGAGGAGGGCAGGCTTGGAGAGGTCGTTACCTAGACAACAACGGGTATACGCGCCCTCCTCAGGAGCTCTCGGAACTCCTCGATATCCATACCCGCTAGCCTAGCCGCGAGCCTGAGATCTCCCTTCTCTATGTAGAACCTGAGCGCCTCCCTAACCCTAGGGGGTTGCCTCTCCACGAAGTCCCAGTCCGCCATCTCACGCCTGATCCTCTTAGCCTCTTCCTCCTCCCTCAACACATCCTCTATACCTGGCCCTGCTCCCCGCAT
>QMWY01000218.1 GCA_003661865.1 Thermoprotei archaeon | reverse complement strand
GTGGAGGTCGAGGCGGACCATGTATCGATAACCGTCTCCCCCGAACGCGCCGTGAAGAGGATAGCGGGAGGGGGGTTCGAGGCTGGGCTAAGCGATGCCGAGGTTGAGGAGGCGCTGAGATACATCGAGGAGGAGATGCGCGAGGTGCAGAGACATGGGGGTGTCGACTTCGTAACCGTCGATACGTGCGAGCTCATAGACTTCACCGCGGATAGGATGGGTCTACCGGAGCTTGAGGCGAGGTACGAGGAGCTGCTGGACCCGGATGAGCGCCGCGCCCTAGAGAAGCTGTACCTAGGTAGGGTGTACAGGTTTCTGGGTAACGGCGTTGTCTACGAGGTGAGGTTCTCCCGCGAGGAGGTTATGAGGCTAGCGGTTAAGTATTGGCGCAGCCTAGCCCACGTACCCTGGGTCCTAGACATAGCTAGGAGGTACATCGAGGGGCCCTTTGGGGTCGAGGTGGCGTTTGACGAGACCCCCAGCCCCACGCCCCCTAAGGACCTCGTGTTCTACCTATCCGAGCTGAGGAGACTTGGCGTAGACCCCGACTTCATAGCCCCGAACGTAGGGTTTGCGAAGCGCGAGGACTACACGGGTGATCTAGAGGAGCTGAGGAGCAGGATCATAGTGCTCAGCGCTATTGCCCGGGGGTTCGGCACGGCCCTCTCATTCCACTCGGGCAGCGGTGCCCATCCCTACAGCGATAAGGGGCCCGGGGTCCTAGAGGTGGTTAGGGAGGCTACGGGTGGGCTCCTCAAGTACAAGGTATCCGGGGTGTACATACAACTGCTCTTGGAGGTTATGAGCAGGTTCCCCCAGGGCTCCCCGCCCCGCAGGCTCTATGAAGAGATATTCGACTACGTCCTCGGTGAGGTTAGGCGCTACGTATCTGAACGCACGGGGCTCTACACACCCGCACTCGAGGATATGCTGAAGAGGTACGAGAGCGCGGAAGGGCGGAGAGGGGTGCGGAACCCACGCGCCGACTTCTTCAGGCACTACTTCTTCCTGTTCCAGGCGGCCTTCGACCCCAAGAGGGGTAGGTGGCTGAGGGAGGAGGTCCTGAGGCTCTACTCAGAGAACCGCGAGCTCCGCGATGCGTATGAGCGGGAGGCTACGGAGCTCACGCTCAGGCTCGTAGGCAAGCTGGGCTTCACGGGCAACCTCTACAGGTTCAGGATCCGCGCGCTCTAGACAAGAATTTTTCCCTATGGCCCAGATCTCATTATGGGGTGAACCCCATTCCCCGCCCCATAGGCCTCGGAGTTGCTGGGCTCGGCAGGATCGGGAGGCTACACGCCGAGATCGCCCGGTTTAGGCTCGAGGGGGCCCGGCTCGTAGCGGTTAACGATGTTATCGAGGGGCTTGCGATGTCCACAGGTGAGAAGCTGGGTGTTAAGCACTACACGGAGTACGATAGGATGCTTAGGGACCCGGACGTCGACGCGGTCATCATAGCCACCCCAACCTTCCTGCACCGCGAGATGGTGTTGAGGGCGCTTGAGGAGGGGAAGCATGTGTTTGTCGAGAAGCCCCTGGCCGTAACCGTTGGGGAGGCCCTTGACATAGTAGGTGCTGCTAGGCGCAGCGGTCTCAAGGTGCAGGTGGGGTACATGAGGCGCTTCGACTACGCCTACAGGCGCGCCAAGAGAACTATCGAGAGCGGCGGTGTCGGCAGGCCCCTCGTGTTCATAGGCATAGCGCGCGACCCCACGGCACCACCGGGCTGGGCAGCCGACCCCAGGAGGAGCGGCGGTATATTCCTAGACATGCTCTCCCACGACTTCGACCTCGCTAGATGGCTCCTGGGCTCAGAGGTGGAGGAGGTCTTCGTACTTGGGGGAAGCTACATCTACGAGGAGCTGCGGGAGAAGGGGGACCTCGATGTGGTTAGCATAGTGTTTAGGGTTGGAGAGGCTCAGGGATACATACACGGCGCTAGGAAGAACGTCTTCGGGTATGAGCTGAGGACCGAGGTCTACGGAACGGAGGGCACGGTCTACGTAGGTGTGCCTGAAGACCCCATGTTCGCTCATGGAACCTCCCAGGGCGTGACGAGGCCGGGTATCGGGTGGTTCGAGCGCAGGTTCTACGACGCTTACGTCGAGGAGCTACAGAGCTTCGTCAGGAGCATAGCCGAGGATAGGGAGCCTGAGGTAACGGTGATCGCCGGGGCCAGGGCTGTTGAGATCGTTGAGGTGTGCTGGAGATCCTTCCGGGTGGATAGGCCCGTAAGAGTCGAGAAGCTCCAGGGGTGGACCATACCTCTCCGGAGGCTGGTGCTCCTTGGTGAGCAGGGCTGCGGCCCTATCCCTAGTGTTCCTACTATCTATGGCAGTAGCCCTAGGTGTAGTGCTCGCCACCTACGGGGTGCACCACGCGGCGGGGGCCAAGGGATACATAGTCCTCGAGTTCGACGACGGCTACGTCGAGATGATCACCAAGGCCGCTCCTATACTGAAGAGGTACGGGCTGAAGGCCTCGCTCATGATCCCAGCCGGGTTCATAAGCCCGGACGAGGCACATAGGAGGTACTTCTACGACCTCGACTTGAGGCACGGTAGGAGGATGTCGTTCTTCCCAACGCTTAGCCTAGGGGAGGTGAAGAGGCTTATAGAGGAGTACGGATGGGATGTGCAGTGCCACAGCTACACGCACCCATACCTACCCGCGTTCAACCTATCGCACCCGATCGAGCGTAGGAACTTCCTCCAGGAGATAGACGCTAGCAGGAGGATACTGGAGGAGTGGTTCGGGGTCAGGGTCGTTGCCTGCACGCCGCCCTACTTAGGCTTAACGCCGGAGCAGCACGAGCTCCTGAAGAGGAGGTTCGTGTTCATAGTGACCCACGGGGTGTTCACCTCCGATCCCAACAGGGCTGTGAACCCGATCTTCACGGACCCCGGCTCTAGGCAGAACCTAGCGGCGTTCCTCCTAGGCCACGGCAACTTCAGGAAGGGTATCGAGCTCCTGAGGAAGCTGCTTCCCGAGCTTAGGCACAGGAGCGGGGTCGTCGTGATCCTGATGCACAGGGTCCATGAAGACCCGAGGGCGTGGGACATCACGCCGCAGGAGCTCGAGGAGCTCTGCAGGCTCATAGCGGAGCTGGGGCTCAAAGACCACGTGGTGACGTATAGCGAGCTCGCGGATATAGT
>QMWY01000217.1 GCA_003661865.1 Thermoprotei archaeon | reverse complement strand
CTCGACAACAGGCCTAGGCACAGTTCTCTCGAACCTAGATATCACCTTGTTCTTAAACTCCACGAAACACCACCTCCGCGGCCCCGTCTGTAGCCCGTACCTAACCATGTACTCCTGGAACACCTTGGGCGCGCACCTGTACACGGGCTCGAAGCCGTAGCGCCTCCTGTGCCACTCCATGACGTAGGAGGCCGCGAAGGCGTTGAGCGGGTGCGTGTTCCCCGGGATCAGCACGTACAGCATGTACACCCTAGCCCTAGCCCCCTCGGCGTACTCCCTAACCGCGTCCCGGGTGAGCAGCAGGGCGAGCGAGGAGTCCTTGCCACCCGAGTACAGGTAGATGATTGTTCTGGGCCTTATCTCGTGTAACATAGACATGGTTGCGCGCCTCTAACCGGTTAGAGGTGCCTTCAATATGTTGTACCCCCTCCGCGGCTATGTACTTGGTCGCGGCTCTACACCCTTATGGCTACCAGCTCGACCACCCTGTTCCTGGCCCAGTCCCGGGGCTTGAGAGGCCTCTCTACCGTGAGGGGCTTTATCAGGCCGGCCTGGTAGAACCTGTGTAGCCAGCCGTAGACCGTGCGCGGGTCCTTCACGTCGAACTCGTTCATTATGCACCTCTCTAGGAACACCTGGTGCACCACCCTAGACACCTCATCCATCTCGAACTCCAGGCACCTGATCACCGCGTTGTACCTCTCCCTGAGCGGCATCCTTGGGTTCACCCTGTGTGCCTGTGTGTGTGTCGCGAGCCACATCTCTAGTGCCTCCTCCACCGCGTAGCTCAGGGCCCCGCGGTGGCAGTCGTAGACCCTGGACGCCAATTCCTTCACCTTGGTGTACAGCTCCCGGCTGATCATGACGTGCAGGTGGACCTTATCGTTACCGTTGAACCTCTTCCTCCTTCTCCTACCCCTCCTCAGAGACAAGGCTCTCACAGGAGTGTGCTTGTGTTCAGAAGTTTTTACTTTTGTTCAGAAACCTGTCTAAAAGACCCGTACACAGATTCATTATCAATTCTACAAACATGCGTAACTCCGTGCAGGCGAGTGTTCAGAAACCTGCACACCTTCGCGCGACGGTCTGCACAGGCAGCAGCGCCCGCGCCACAGGCACACACACAGGCACACACGCTCAGCGCAGCGCCCTCAGGCACTCCTCCATACACCTCTTCGGATCCTCACCCCTCCTCGCCCTGGCGGAGCACAGCTCAAGGCACTTATCGATGGCTCCAGGAGGGGGCCTGCCCAAGACCCTGCCCCGATCACCCGTGCGCACCGCGGCGTATATGTATGCCACGGCTGTTCTAACCGGTTAGAAGTGCCTTCACAAAACACGGCTCCCACCACTAAGCGTGCCGCGCCCCCTCTTCCTCTCCAGGGCCTCCGCCAGCCTCTCCCTGGCGTCCCTAATGGGCTTCAGCGGCACGCCCAGGGTCCTCTCCACCTTCATTGCCCACGGCGCGGACAGCAGGGTTTCTGATAGGCGCAGCAGGTTCCTTGCCCTGGCTACGCCCCGGGCGTGCAGCCTCCCGCCGGCCCTGTTCATGATCAGGGCCAGCCACATGACCGTGGACTCTACGCTGCTCCTCACCTCCTCAAGGGTCTTGGGGTCGTGCGGCACCACGGTCCAGGTCTCGACCCTGCCGGTGTACCGCCTAGGTATGTCCGATGTGTCGCAGGGGCAGATGTACGTCGAGTTGTCTATCCTGCCGCAGAGGGACCAGAACATCCCCTGCTTGATCACCGAGTACTCCTTGGTGGCCCTCCTCACCCTGCCGGATCTCCTCCCCACAACCCCCCTTATGTCGAAGCTCACCAGGTGCCACGCGTCGTCGCCGGGCTCCACGACCCTGAACACCAGGAGCCTCCTGGCGTGCCTGTTGAGCCTGGAGACCTCGAACACGTCCCTCAGCTCCTCCTCGCTCTTGTACCTGCCTATGATCCTCCTGCTCGATCTGAGGCCGGCGGTGCGGCCCAGCACCACGAACCTGACCACCAAGAACCCCACCGTGGAGCGTAGCGCGGCGCCCGGTAAAAAGGTTTTCGCCCCTCTAACCGGTTAGAACACCGCTACACAACCACGTTCACCAGGTTCCTGCGGTTGAAGTTCGCTATCCTGACCCTGTACCGCGGCGCCCCTCCCTCCCTCTCCTCCCTGATCTCGAACAGGTAGAGGGACGATGGGAAGTCGCTGTAGAACCTGGCCAGCGCGCCCGCCGCGCAGCCCCCGCGCTCCGCGAGCCAGACCAGCCTGAGGCCCCCCACCTCGCTCCCTATCCCCAGCTCCCCGCGGACGTGCCTAGACACGAGCTCCCTTGCGAGCTTCTCCAGGAGCGCCACGGGCACCGCCAAAACCTATTTATATACCCGGTGTATATATGTATACCGGTGCCCCTGATGGAGCCGAGGGAGTACATGTTCTTCACCAGGGTAGCGACGAAGAAGGTGCACGGCACCTACAGGAGCAGGACCACCGGCGAGAAGAGGGTCAAGGTGTACACGCACAAGATCATAAGGATACCCCCCGAGCTCGAAAAGTTCTTCGAGGAGGGCGAGGAGGTCCTGGTAACCATAGTCAAGGTTGAAAAACGCGTTTAGATGAATTAGTTGTCGGTGTACTCGATCTCTATGCACTGTCCGTGTGTCAGCGGCATATACATTATAATCCCGTCCTCCTTCTCGGCGTAGAGGTAGCTGTGGAACATCTGCATAATCTTCTCAGCGGTTTTTTTATCGGTTCGTACATGCACGGGGTTGATGCACTTGATATACTCGACCTTGATCACGGTGATCACCAGTCCACTATATCGTCTATCTTCTCCACAACGTCGCGTAGCAACACTGGCGTTGCGTATGGTACTCCCCTCTCGGGCATGACAGCAACCCTGTTCAGCTGGTCCTCGCGGTACTCCCTGCCCTCAACCATTATAGCGTAGTAGTGCCTGTACCCCGGATGCACCACCACCACAGTCTTTGCGGGTGAGGAGATCATCGCCGCGGGTACCTCCGAACCATCGGGTAGCTGCACCGCGCCGGGCTCCAGCACCCAGCGGAGCTTGCCGAACGTCCGTTTTTCACACCACCAACGGTTGCCCATTTCATAGCATTCAATGGATTTGATAGATGCATCGGCAATTGACCGCAGCACGTTGTATGTGCG
>QMWY01000216.1 GCA_003661865.1 Thermoprotei archaeon | reverse complement strand
TACCCTGTGAATCCTAATGCTGACGAGATCCTGGGGCTCAAGGCATACCCATCGGTATCCTCGATACCAGAGCCCGTCGACGTGGTCGTGGTCTCGGTACCTGCGCCAAAGGTCCCCAAGGTCATTGAGGACGCCGGTAAGGCTGGGGCGAAGTTCGCTGTGATAATAGCCTCCGGGTTCAAGGAGGTTGGGAATGTCGAGCTTGAGAAGAGGGTTGTTGAGACCGCTAGGAGGTACGGTATGAGGGTCCTAGGCCCCAACATATTCGGCTACGTATACACCCCCTCGAGGATAAACGCAACCTTCGGCCCGCGGGACGTCATACCCGGAGGCGTCGCGTTCATCACGCAGAGCGGTGCCCTGGGCATAGCGCTGATGGGCACCACGATCATGGAGGGCATAGGCGTGTCGGCGATCATAAGCATAGGCAACAAGGCAGACCTCGACGACGCCGACTTCCTAGAGTTCTTCGAGAAGGACCCGAACACAAACATAGTCCTCATATACCTAGAGGGCATCAGCGATGGGAGGAGGTTCGTGGAGGTGGCATCCAAGGTTACGCTGCAGAAGCCCATAGTAGTGATAAAGTCTGGCAGGACCGAGGCGGGTGCCCGGGCAGCCGCTAGCCATACAGGGTCGCTCGCGGGCAACATAGCCTTCTACGAAACAGCGTTTAAGCAGAGCGGGATCCTCTTCGCCAAGAGCGTTGAGGAGGCCTTCGACTGGGTAAAGGCCCTGACGTGGAACCCGCTGCCCAAGGGAGACAGGATCGTGGTTATAACCAACGGTGGTGGCGCCGGTGTGCAGGCCAGTGATACCCTTGCGGATAACGGGTTCCTGCTGCAGAGGCCCTCCGAAACCCTCGTCGAGGAGATAAAGAAGTTCGTACCGCCCTTCGCATCCTTAGCGAACCCGATAGACATAACGGGCATGGCGCCCACCGAATGGTACTACAGGTCGGTCTACGCAGCCCTGAAGGATCCCGGCGTGGATAGCGTGGTTGTGCTCTACTGCCACACAGCCCTTACCCACCCGGTGGAAGTCGCTGAGGAGATCATAAGGGCCGTTAAGGACGTGGGAGGTCTCACAAAGCCCCTAACGGTTGCGCTGATAGGCGGTGTCGAGGCGTATGAGGGTATCAAGAAGCTTACAGAGACTAGGATACCGGCATACCCAACGCCCGAGAGGGCGGCGGCCGCTATGGCGGCTATACACCGCTACGTGAAGTACAGGGAGTATGTGAGGAAGAGGCTCAGCTACCTAGGGAAGGAGAGGAGTTGAAGAGGCTCTGCCTCGATAGTGCTAGGTGCACAGCATGCGGCCTCTGCATAGATAAGTGCCCCCGTGAAGCCCTCCAGAAGAACGTTTTCCACAAACCCGTTCTCGTAAAGGGGCTCTGCACCTACTGCGGACTATGCACCGAGCTGTGCCCCGTAGGTGCCCTGTGGCTATGTGGCAATGGGGCCGGGGTGCTCGCGCCACCCATAGATGAGCTGGGCTGAGCGTTTTGTGCATAGCTGTCCTGGGCTTCAGGAGCGGTGGGAGGCTGGTAGTAACCACTGAGGGCCCTGCGCGTCTCGAGGAGCTGAGAAGTCTCTACAGGGCATCGGCAGCTCTATACATACCCAGCGAGGTACTAAGGCTCGACCTGCGCTACGGGGCCCTGCTAGACGTTGTCGCAGACCTCTTCCTCCTCCCCATACTCGGTGCTGAGGGCTGTAGGGATGTTCTTAGAGGTGTTGAGAGGTTCAGGGCGAGGGCTGTTGCAGAGGCTGCACTGCTCACGATCCTAGACCTCAGGAGCAGAGGCCTATCTGGGCTCCTACCACTCATCAGGGCGCCGCTGAGCTACTTCCCCGTATACAAGGCGTCTCTGCGCGTGGTCTTCAACCCCTACATCCTCCGCGTGTTTGCGGAGTGCCGCGACGCGGCTACCTGCCTAAGAGAGCTCGGTGAGGAGTTCAGAGTGCCCGTTGAGGAGGCGGCAGCTAGCGGATACCTAGAGCTGGTCAACGGGTACGCTAGGCTAAGGCCCCTCTCGGCCATAGGGCTTGGCAGGGCCCTTAAGCAGCTGTTGATGCTAAGGGCCTCTGCGGTAGCGCTGAGAATAGTGCGCAACGCCTACCGCGGAGGAGCGGCGCTGTGGGGGCATAGCACCCCCTGTCTCGGAGGGCCCCTGATCAGGGTACTTATCAACCCTTACACGCTGCTAGAGATCGATGGCGTTAAGCTCGGTTACCAGGACTTTAGGAGAAGCGCGGACACGCCAAGGCTCGACCTACTGGACAGGATCGCTACGGACGTTGCGTTCGGTAGCTGTAGAGGCTCAGCGTGCGTCGCTAAGAGGTACCTAACCCCCAAGTCCGCTAAGTGGGTCGCGGTCAAGTTCACGCGCTTCCTAACTGTTGACTTCTGGGTTAGCCCCGGGGTCCGGATGGCTAACGAGATCGTGTTTACGAGGATCCTCAGCGGTATAGGCGTGGCCGTACCGCGTATAATAGCCGCCGACCTAGAGACCTATACCCTCTACCGCGAATACATCGAGGGAGAGCCCCTGACGCGCTACGTCTGCTCAACACGACTCGACGTATTTGAGAAGACCGGTTCTGTACTCGCCAAGATCCACAGCCGCGGGCTTAGCCTAGGGGATACGAGGCCCAGCAACTTCATAGTTAGCGGAGGCAGGGTCTACGTAGTTGACCTTGAGCAGGTGAGGGTGGGCGGAGACCCTTCGTGGGATCTAGCAGAGCTCCTGTACTTCATAGCATTCGAGTGCGAGTCTAGGTGCAGGGGTGGTAACAAGCTCCTGTACTTCCTGAGATACGCACGCGGCGTCATCAAGGGGTACGTATGCAGCGGAGGCGATCCGTCAGTTGTGGGTCGTGCATCGTCGCGCAGGTTCTCATCGGTCTTCTCCCTGCTCCTAACACCCATCACTTCTGAGAGGTACAGGAGGGCTATAGAAGGGGTTGCGAGGCTTGCTACCCGGGTCAGTGGGTGCTGACCTCATCAGCTCTCAGGGCGGGCTACTTAGACATCACCCCCTGGCTACACGTAGCCTCCCTCAGCTTTAAAGGGTGGTATCCTTGGGTGGCCCTCGGGGCGGCTGCGATTCACGGCTAGTTGGGAAGGCGCGGGAGCTGGTGCTAGAAGCTCTTAAGGGGTACCTGAGGGCCAACTGCAAGCGCATTGTGAGCCTAGCG
>QMWY01000215.1 GCA_003661865.1 Thermoprotei archaeon | reverse complement strand
TGTAAACGGGGCCGCGAAGTAGCGGGGTAGGGCAGCCTGGTAGCCCGCGGGGCTCATAACCCCGAGGTCGGTGGTTCAAAACGGGGCGCCCGCCCTACCTCATCCAATCCTTCTAACAAGGAGTTGCTCATTATGGCCCGACCACTTTCCATACGCGAGGCCCGAATTCATGCGCATATCTGCGGAGATGGACATATGTACACCGAGAAGGGGCAGCGAGGAATAAGGTACGTTATAGAGTACACTAACTCATGCAGAGAACTTGTAGAAGAGTATGTAGATGATGTTGAGAACGAGTACGGAGCAGCAGTAGAAGTGTTGAGGCGCAAGAATACCTACGTTGCTAGGTTTCGTTCTAAAAACGCCTAATCTAAGACTTAAGGCGTTAGGTGCAGGTAGATCTAGGGATCAAGGGCACCTATCACAATATTTCTCCATGAGGATAAAACCAAAACTAAAGACCTAATATGTGCATGGATTAGAGCGTATATCGATGACGAGGGATACGTGGATCTAAAGACAAGAAGGATAGCAATTACATCAATTAACAAAAACGGTCTTAGAGATGTGAAAGATCTCCTAGAGTTTCTAGGGGTTTCTTGCAAAGTATACAAGATCATGGGGGGCTACGCATATAGACTGGTCATAAGCGGAACCAGTTTAGCTAGACTTGCACAATGCTTGAAACCGCTACACCCTGAGAAGAACCGAAGGTTACAGGAACTTCTATTGATATATGGATACAAAAGTTTAAAAGGCGGCAGCGGTTGACGGAAATACATGGATGAGGTAGGGCGGGTGCCCCGGGAGAATCCACCCCCCGCTACCAGGGCGGGGCGGCCCCACCAAATCCGCTTCTCGTTGACCGCCATACAGTAGCCTTACACCCCAACATGCGCATGCCAAGAGGCTTCTGAGGGTACACCAGCTATTGCTTTATAAAGGGTTTCGGTAGAACCTAACACCCCCTACTCATTAAGGTGGTTTAGAAGGTGTGTTAGAGATGCTGAATCTTTATTTAGCCTCTCTCTAAATTATCTGCTGCATATCGGCTCGTCCTATACACAGCTACGGTTAGTAGCGGCATCAAGGAGTAGGCGGTGTGATGGTGTGATCCTGCATCCAAAGGTAGTTGAGCTGGTTCGGGAAAGGGGGTGGAGGGGGCTTAACGAGATCCAGGTCGAGGCTAGCGAGTACATCGCGAAGGGGTACAACGTGTTGATAGTGGCGCCGACGGGCTACGGAAAGACGGAGGCGGCGGTCCTCCCGATAATGTCGAGGATTCTCTACGAGGGTGCTAAGCCCATAGCCGTGGTCTACGTAACTCCCCTCAGGGCGCTGATAAACGACATTACGAGGAGGCTTCGGGAGTGGGGTGATCGCCTAGGGATAGTTGTTGCTAGGAGGCACAGCGATATATCGAAGGCGGAGAAGAAGCTTAGGATGAAGAGGGTCCCCCACATAATAGTGATCACGCCGGAGGGCCTGGAGATAGAGCTTGACTGGGCCCACAAGTTCAGGAGGTTCTACCGCAACGTTAGGTGGGTGGTGATCGACGAGGTCCACGACCTTGTGGGTACGAAGAGGGGTGCGCAGCTAGCCCTCCTGATATCGAGGCTAAGGGCCTTTACGGGGCGCGACCTCCAGATAGTCATGCTCTCCGCAACTGTGGGGAACCCGCCTGCGGTTGCTAGGTACTTCGTAGGATCGTCCAAGCGCCCGCTCAAGATCATCACGAGTAGCGCTAGGAAGCCTATGGAGGTCACCCTGCGCCTAGTCGATGAGGACTGGGAGTCCATGGCTAAGGCCGTCGCCGAACTCATGGAGCCCCCCACCATAGTGTTCGTGAACTCCAGGTACTTCGGCGAGAGGCTCAGGGAGGAGCTGGAGAGGCTTGGGATCCGCAACGTGATGGTTCACCACTCATCGGTATCTAAGGAGCTCCGTGAGGAGAGCGAGAGGCTGCTCAAGGAGGGCAGGGTAGCCGGGGTCATAGCGACCAAGACCCTTGAGCTCGGCATAGACGTAGGCTACGTGAAGAAGGTCGTGGTGATGGGCTCCCCGGCACAGGTCCAGACATTCCTGCAGCGCATAGGGAGGTCAGGGCACACCATGGGGGAGGCTATGAGGGGCGCGGTAATCGTTTGGCACCCCGTCCAGCTGCTGGAGGCCCTAGCACTCCTACACCTAGCCGAGCAGGGTGTGCTTGAGGAGCCTGATACGGGGTACGCACCGCTTGACGTAGTCGCCCGCATGCTCGTGGGCTCGCTCCTCAAGAGCGAGCCGGTGAGGCTGGAGGAGCTCTACGAGATCGTCAGGGGCTCGGGCCCCTACTCATCGATGAGCCGTGAGGAGTTCTCTAGGCTCGTAGAGCTACTCAAGAGGGGCAGGCTTCTCGAGGTGGCTGATGGAAGGGTCAGGGCGGGGCCGAGGTTCTACACCATCTGGAGGTTCGAGCATGAGAGACGCTGGGGCGGGCACGGCTTCACCGAGTTCTTCACCTTCATATCCTCGCTCCCCGAGTTCGTGGTGAGGACAAGTGATGGTAGAGAGGTAGGCAAGCTGGACGCCCACTACGTCTTCAGGTACCTAAGGTCCGATGATGTCATCAGGCTCGCAGGGCGGTCCTGGAGGGTCGTTAGGATAGACGACAGGCTATACACGGTCGAGGTTGAGGAGGGTGGCGAGGGTGGGGAGGTCCCGCTGTGGCGCGGCGATACCGCTAGGAGGAGCGGCATAGTCGCTAAGCAGATGGCGAGGCTCCTAGAGGAGGTGTGTAGGGGGGCTCTACGCGTGCCCTTCGCGGAGGTGCTGAAGGCGGTTGCGGATAGGTACCTGAGCGAGGTAGGGGCTCATCCCTCGGCCAGCGTGGTTATACGGGAGCGGGTGAACGGCTACACCGTCTACACACTGCTGGCAGACGAGAGGGTGGTTGAGGCGCTGGGGCTCATGCTGCTCTACAGGCTCTCCTCCGAGGAGGGACTTGGGGTGGAGGTCAAGACCTCCCATGTGGGCCTAGCCGTTAAGACGGGGCACCCCGACCCGCTATCGATGCTGCTGTCCCTCAGCCGTGTGGAGCTTGAGGAGCTCGCGCTGGAGTCGGTGAAGAGGTCGCCATACTTTAGGATGAAGCTGAGGGAGCTCGCTCCGAGCTTCGGGGTGCGTGACGACGATGAGGATCTAGCGGTTGAGGCGCTTAGGCAGCTCCAGCATGAGTACTACGACTTTGT
>QMWY01000214.1 GCA_003661865.1 Thermoprotei archaeon | reverse complement strand
TGGACTACTACATCGAGCACTGGCGCCGCGCTAGCGAGAGGCTGGGGCTCTGGCTGGACTACGACCACGCTTATCAGACGAGGCATCCTCGGTACCTAGACACCGCGTGGAGCTTCCTCAAGACCATGTGGGAGAAGGGGTACCTATACGAGGACCTACGAGTAGTGCCCATATGCCCGAGGTGCCAGACGGCGCTCAGCAGCCATGAGGTTGCGCAGGGGTACAAGGTCGTCAAGGATCCGAGCCTCTACTTCAAGGTGAGGCTAGAGGGTGAGGGCAACGAGTACATGATCGCGTGGACCACCACCCCGTGGACTATAATATCTAACGAAGCCCTCGCCGTGCATCCCGGTGAGAGCTACGTTAAGCTCAGGGTAGGCGGGGAGGTGTGGATACTGGCGGAGAAGAGGCTCGAACAATTCCTCAGGGAGGTGGGGCTCAAGGAGTACGAGATCATCGGGAGGGTGCGTGGGCGAGACCTAGTTGGGAGAAGGTACGTACACCCGCTGCTAGAGGAGGTGCCGGCCCACAAGAGCCATAGTGGAGAGTGGGTCCACAGGGTGCTCCCTGCCGACTGGGTTAGCATGGAGGAGGGTACGGGGGTTGTCCACATAGCCCCGGCCCATGGACCCGAGGACTTCGAGCTTGGGAAGAAGTACGGACTACCCGTATTCAAGCCCCTGCAGAAGAACGGGTACTTTGGGGACGACGCGGGTAGGTACAAGGGTCTGTGGTTCATCGATGCCAACCCCCGGGTCATCGAGGATCTGAGGCGCAAGGGGCTTGTAGTCCACGTGAGCGAGATCGAGCACGAGTACCCCCACTGCTGGCGCTGCGGAACAAGGCTCATCTACTACGCAGATAGGCAGTGGTTCATAAAGGTCGAGCCCATCAAGGAGGCCATGCTTAGGGAGAACTCGAGGATCAGGTGGAGCCCTGAGTGGACTAGGAAGAGGTTCGATGACTGGCTGAGGAACGCTAGGGACTGGTGCGTATCGAGGGAGAGGTACTGGGGCACCCCCCTACCCATATGGACCTGTACCAGGTGCGAGTACCGCGAAGCCTTCGGAAGCCTAGAGGAGGTTAGGAAGCGGGCCCTGAACCCCGAGGAGGCGAAGGATCACCACCGCCCGTGGATCGACAGGGTGGTTATGAGGTGCCCGCGCTGCGGAGGGATCATGAGGCGCGAGCCCTACGTAGTCGATGTGTGGCTCGATAGCGGCATAGCGCACACCGCCGCCTTGAGGCAGTACGGCTGGGATAAGCTCTTCAAGGAGCTCTTCCCCTACGACTGGATAACCGAGGCGATCGACCAGACCCGGGGGTGGTTCTACACCCTCATGTTCACCTCGGTTGCGTGGTACGGCGTATCCCCGTATCGCACCGTGCTGTGCCAGGGGCTCGTGCTCGATAAGTACGGCAAGAAGATGAGCAAGAGCAGGGGCAACGTCGTATGGACCATGGACTTCATGGAGAGGTTCGGCGCTGACCCCATGAGGCTCTACCTAGTGTCGAAGGCAGCCCCATGGGACAACATAAACTTCGACCCCGACGAAGTCGCTGACGTGAAGAGGCAGCTAGATATACTGTGGAACAGCGTCAACTTCGCCAGGACATACATGGAGCTCGATAGGTGGAGCCCCTCAACGCTTAAGCATGACCTGGGGCACCTCCAGCCAGAGGATAGGTGGCTCCTGTACGAGCTACACCAGGTGCTTCGAGAAGTCGAGAAGAGCATTGAAGAGGATAACCCACACATAGGGGCCCGGAGGCTCCTGGGGTTCATAGTCGAGTCCCTGAGCCACCGCTACATAACCCTGGTTAGGCCGCGCGTATGGATAGAGGAGGACTCGCCGCTGAAGAGAGGGGTCTACGCAACGCTCTACATAGCCATATCTACCCTCCTAAGGGCTCTGGCCCCCTACGCACCCTTCATCACTGAGTACCTCTACCAGGCCTTCGTGAGGAGGCTTGAGCCCAACTCGCCGATCAGCGTACACGCCACGTCATGGCCTTCAATACCCGGTGAGCTGCTCGACGAGTCTTCGTGGAGGGCCGTCGACCTCATGTTCGAGGCCGCTGAGCTAGTGCTAACGCTACGTGCAGAGGCGGGGGTCAAGAGGAGGTGGCCCATAAGGCGCGTGGTGGTCGTGCTTCCCGAGGAGGCGCGGAGCCTTGGAGAACTCTTGGATAAGGCCTCCCAGGTGCTCAGGGGCTACGCCAACGTCAAGAGCGTCGAGGTCGTGGTGGGGGCCGCTCCCAGTATTGAGAACCTCAGGAGTGCTGAGGGGAGGAGGGTCCGGGTCTACGCAGACCTTACGCTGGATGAGGATACCCTCCTCGAGGGGCTTGCTAGAGAGGTTGTGAGGAGGGTGCAGGTGATGAGGCGTGACATGGGCCTGCCTCTAGATGCCGTGGTTAAGAGGGTGGCTGTCTACACCAGCGATGAGAGGCTCATCAAGGCTATCGAGCGGCACAGGGAGTACATAGCTAGGGAGACTAGGAGCCGCGAAGTCGTGGTTGTCGGCGAGAAGCCGCCCAATGCGCGTAGGTGGCGCATCGAAAACAGCGATGTCTATATAGAGGTCAGCGTCTAGAACAGCCCCCTACCTTATCCTCTTCCTATTCCACTTCTTGTTCTGCCAGCTGTACCTCCTCATACGCTTCGATCTGCCGAAGCCGCACGCAGCGCAGTAGCCCTTGGCAACGTTGAACGCTACCCTTCCACACCTCCTGCACCTTATATGCGTCACCTTCTTGCTCTTCTTACCCATAGACGGCGTTCCCTTCATGGCGCGCACCCCTGGGCTAGACTATGGGTGAGAGCATGAGCACGTTGTCTCCGCGTATCAGCACCGTTCCGAGCTTCCTCCACCTACCCTCCCCCATAAGCTCCTCGGCCTCATCAAGCACTATGTTCAGGTGCATGTCGAAGCTCTTCAGCTTGCCTCTTAAGGACTTGCCGCCGCGGAGCCTCACCAGCACCAGCTGACCCAGCGCCTCTGCGAGTACGCGGTGAGCGGTCTCCGGTAGCGAGCTCATGAAGAGCCACCTTCCAAGGCATCACTCGTGGGTTCATCCGAGTCTCTAGCTCTGGGAAAGGTTTAAAAGGTTACGTTAGCAGCCCCGTCCTAGCCCTCTGGATACAAGCGATCGCGTTCATTAGGATGTATGGCACCGCCTCTGAGGGGACGTTGTAGTACCCGAAGCTGAGGTTCGCCACTCCGCTGCGGTACGCAGGCTCAACCCTGATCTCGTAGAC
>QMWY01000213.1 GCA_003661865.1 Thermoprotei archaeon | reverse complement strand
TCGCCCTGTGCCTGCGGAGCGTGGCGCTCGTGAACCTAGGCTCGGCTGGTATTTGGGGAGGGGGTAGCGCGTGCCGCTCAGCTATAGGCTCTTCCTCAGGGTCATGGATCTGGCGTACGCGGTGGATCGCAGGGTCACGGGCGCGTACTACAGGCCCAGCGGCTTCGGCATGATATTGGGCGTGGTGTTGCTGGTGCTGTCAACGCCGATAATATTGTTGCTGAGATTATTAGATCGCGTGCGATTAAGATAATATGCGCAAAGCCTGCCACCGACGAGATCCAAAACGGATCTGGACGGTGATCTGCCCTTGAATAATATGGACGTGTTTCCTCCCGAGAAGCGTAGGGAGGTCATGAGGAGGATACGATCTAGGGGCACCAGACCCGAAAGGGAGATAAGGAGGATCCTAGATTCGATGGGCGTCCCCTACGTCTATCAAGCCAAGCTGGAGCTCGGCGGGAAGAAGAGAACCGTGGACTTCCTGATACCAGAGAAGAGACTAGTAATAGAGTACAGGTCGTGCTTTTTTCATGGTTGCCCGTTACACTACAGGGGCGTGAAGGGGGGCATCCTAGGTAAGGAGTGGTGGGAGAGGAAGATCGATAGGAACAGGCGTCGCGACAGGGAGCTGGAGGAGTTACTGAGGAGGCACGGGTACAGGCTGGTCGTTATATGGAGCCACGACAGGAAGAGGATCAGGGAGATACTGGAGGGGGTTCTACGTGGTTAGGATCTTGGATCTGTTTAGCGGGATGGGAGGGTTGTCCTTGGGTTTCGCCCTCGCGCTTGAAGGAGCCGAGATCCTCGGATTGGACATCGGCAGGTACGCCGTGGAAACGTACAATTACAACTTGAACAGGCTTGGGGCTAAGGCGATCGTGCAGGACGTCCTCGAATGGGAGCCCGAGGGGGAGTTCGACGTAGTCATGGGCGGGAGCCCGTGCCAGCCCTTCAGCCTCGCGAACACTAGGCGCAGGGGCAGGGAGCACCCCCTATACCCAACCTTCCCCCGCTTCTTCGACGTCGTGTTGGAGCTGGAGCCCAAGCTCTTCCTGCTGGAGAACGTCAAGGGGTTGCTCACCAGAACCCATAGGCACCTGCTTGAGGAGCAGTTGAAGAGGGTCGACCCCCGTTATGAAGTGAGGTACTCAGTGCTGAACGCCGCGCACTACGGAGTCCCGCAGCGCAGGGAGAGGCTATTCGTTCTTGGCGTGCGCAGGGATCTGCGCGCCGTGCCCAGCTTTCCGCCCCCTACGCACGCGGAGCGGGAAATTACTACGCTCTCTGGCGGCAGGCTCCACAGGTGGGTCACCGTTAGGGATGCGATAGGCGACCTGCTTGCGATCCAGCCCAACGCTTACCCTAGGAAGCTGGTGCAGGCCGACCCCATCCCACCCGACCACGAGGCCATGCCGCTCACCGCTAGGCACGTAGATAGGATCAGGAGGGAGAGGGAGGACACGACTAGACACTATGGCAGGATGGAGTTCCCAGACAGCTTGAACAAGCCGTCTAGGACGATATCCAGCCACACGGTAGAGGGCACCAAGAGGGAGACGATAGTCGTGCCTGTGACTGAGCACGTAGGCGGTAAGGTACTGCCTCCAGAGACCGTCGCGCGGATACTGTCGAGCGGCGTGGGCCTGCGCGTCCACGAGCCTGACCAGCCAGCCAAGACCATCAAGGGCGTGACTGGGGGGCCGCAGAATACCGAGCCATATCTGCTGGTCACGGAGCACGAATATAGGGAGACCCGAGCGCGCTTCTCGGAGACCTCACTGCGGAAGCACCGCCCGCAGAGGCTTGGAGCGCCCGCCTCCACAATAAGGGCTAATTTCCACAAGGTTCCTCCTGACGCGCTGGTTGAAACCAGAGCTACGTATAGGAGGCTCACGGTTAGGGAATGCCTCAGGCTCCAGAGCTTCCCAGACTGGTGGAGCTTCCCACCTGATGTGACTATTACGTGGAAATATAGGCTGGTCGGGGAGGCGGTCTGCCCCATCTTGGCCTATAGGCTGGCTGTTCACATAGGTAAGATTATGGGTTGGAGAGTGAGAGAACCCCCGAAACGTGACGAGTGGCAACTACCATACTTTTATAAGGCGTTCGCCGACTACTATGGCGGGGCGTTCACCTGCTAGCGGCTGGCTGTACGCGAACCCGCCAGAAAACCAATCGCTGGGGGAAAGCTGGGAGTACATATAATACGGAGTCGCACCGGTCTTTTTTGGAGGTGATGCGTGATTAGGGAGATATCCGGCTTCGACGAGTTCATGTCCCTGATACGGGACGGGGTAGTCGTGGCGGACTTCTACACCACGTGGTGCCTGCCGTGCAAGCTGATGGAGCCCGTGCTGGAGGAGGTCGAGTCTAGGTTCAGGGGCAGGGTGACGGTCGTCAGGGTGGACTGCGAGAAGAACATGGACTTGGCGTCTAGGTTCTCGGTCATGAGCGTGCCTACCGTGATAGTGTTCTCCGGCGGGAGGGAGGTGCGCAGGGTCGTGGGGTTCTCGACTAGGGCGGCGGACGAGATAGTTAGGGCCGTTATGGGGGCGGTGCGCGGTGGGCGGTAGGATGAAGCTGGTCACCGTGCACATGCCTGAGGAGTACATTGTCGCTCTCGACGAGATTGTCAGGAGGGGCAGGTACCCGAGCAGGGGCGAGGCGATAAGGGCGGCGGTTAGGAGGCTGATCTCCAAGTACCGCGCTGGGGGCATGATGCTGGGATAGTGCAGGCTCCGCGCAGGGCGTGCGGGTGGCGCCGATGGTAGTGCTTTACTGCCCGAGCTGCGGAGGGGAGCTTGAGAGGGTCGGCTGCTTCGACGCGTACAGGTGCGGCCGTTGCGGGAGGTACTACAGGGTCGAGGTGTACGTGCTGGGTAGCAAGAGGCTTGCCGCCGTGGTGCCGCTTGTGGAGGTGTGACGCGTGGTGGACGTTGTGTTCCCTGAATATGTAGTGCTGTGCGACGGAGAGGTGGGCGGATCCAGATCCCTGGTAGTGTACTTGGCGGTGCCTAGGCGGGACTTCGACCGCATATGGCGCAGCAGCGGATACATGGGCATTGCGGCTGGGGCCGCCGAGATGGTCGACATCGACGGGGCAACCGTCATAATGGTGCCCATCTCGGAGGGGGTGCGGGTGGCCGTGCCGGTCAGATCCGACTACATGGATATCGTGTATGAGACCGGGAGGATCGCGTACTTCATAGTCCCGTGCGGCAGGGGCATGAGCGAGGAGAAGTGCATAGGCGAACTGAAGAGGCTGGTTGACGCGGTCAACAAGATGATGTCCGGTGAGGACGC
>QMWY01000212.1 GCA_003661865.1 Thermoprotei archaeon | reverse complement strand
TACGGGTATGGCGATACCCCTAGGAGTTGTCGTCGTAACGGGTGGTGGCTACCACGGCAAGTCTACGCTCCTAGAGGCTATCCAGAGGGGGGTCTACAACCACATACGTGGCGATGGCAGGGAGTTCGTGGTCTCTCGAAGGCTAACGGTAGCCGTGGCTGCTGAGGATGGGAGGATCGTTAACCGCGTCGACATCTCGAGCTTCATATCGGAGCTCCCGGGTGCGAAGACTACCGTAGAGTTCTCAACGCTTGACGCCAGTGGCTCGACGAGCATGGCCGCATCGATCAGCGAGGCTGTTGAGCTGGGCGCAGAGCTGATACTCATAGATGAGGATAACAGCGCTACAAACCTCCTCTTCAAGGACGAGTTCATGGAGGTTCTGATCCCGTGGGACCCGATAAAGCCTCTGAGCCTCCAGGCACGCAGCTTCGTTAAGTCGAGTGGCGCTGGGCTTATAGTGATCTCGAGCTCCTCATCAGCGCTCCTATGCCTAGCCAACCGCGTCGTCAGGATGAGGAGCTTCGTGCCCGAGGACGTGACCACGGAGGTTAGAAGGGCCCTGGGTACGTGTAGCGATAAGGCTACGTATAGGCGCCCAAGGAGGAGGCTGTTCCAGGGTGTTAGAGGGGTTAGGAGGGTCCGTGCACGGGGCTTCAGGCTGGTGGTTGAGTACTCGGGAGGCACGATCCTAGAGCTCGACCTCAGAAGGAATCCTCGCATAGTTGAGGAGGGTCAGGTGAGGCTGATAGCGGGGGTTCTCCGCACCTTAATGCGCGTGGGTAGGGGGATGAGCTGTGGTGAGCTTAGGGAATTCGTTAACCGCGAGCTCTATAAAAAGAGTTTTGCAGCGTTCTTCGACTTGGTGCCCCCCGACCTTACATGGGTTGACGGCTTCGACGTTGTGTGGGTTTTGAATAGGCTTCTCAACGCGGAGTTCACGCAGGCTAGTCGAAGTCCATAGCGTTCCTTATCTCGGGTGGTAGCCCGGGGCAGTTCTTATCCAGCCAGTACTTGCTCTCCTCAACCTGTGCCTTGAGCAGCGCGCGGAACTCGTCCATTGATACGTAGCTCGTTGGGTCGAGCTCCTTCAGCCTCTCCTGGCTGATCCCCGGGACCTCGACTGGTACCAGGACCTTCTCTCCCCATATCGGGTGGGGCTTGTACTTCACGGCGCCGCGGGTGGCCTGTAGTATAAACAGCTCGGTCTCCTCAATCGTAGGCCTGGTCCCGCCTACAGCCCTCGGTATGCCGTTGACCTCTACGAGTATGGGCTCAGGGGCCATTATGGTCTTGTTCCCGAGCTTCTTCTCCACCCAGCGGTACCTCGCTATTATCCTACCGGTGGTGTTGAACTGGTAGACCTCTATCGGGTTGCCCTTCTCCAGCCGCTTCTTCAGGTACTGGTAGAACCTGACCACGTGTGCGGTGTTGCTAACACCCATCGTGAAGGGCTGGGCGTACCTAGCAACGTACCTAACCCTACCTATAACCTCCTTCGCCTGCGCTGGGTGCCCAATGGTCCTGCCGTCCGCCAGCACCTTAGCGGCGAGAGCAGGGTCCGTTATCTTAACCCATGCGTAGTCGGTGAAGTAGCCGGGGGTTAGGAATATAGCTACGTTTAGGGGACCGCTCGAGACTATGTCTCCGTCGAAGTACCCCGTGTCCTCGAGGTATATGACGCTCCTCGAGTTCCTGTTAGGCATGCCGAAGTACTGGAACGTCTCCCCCTTGAAGCTGGGGTAGCCGTTCTCATCAAACTCCGTGTTCTCGTGGAGCGCCCGGGGGCTCGTAGCGGCGCGCCACATCGCCTCCTGCTCCGGGGTCAGGTCCTCGGTCTTGGTCCAGGACCCGCGTTCGGAGCCGTATACGCGGTCCTCGCAGATCGCGACTATGTCATCGTTCTTTATGACCTGGTCCTTCACGTACTCCAGGGGGTTGATCCCGAACTTCTCGATGTACACCTTGGCGTTGTTCGGGGTCCATACGTAGAGGCCGTGCGTAGACTTCCCAGTACCCGTCAGCCCCCACACAGCCATTACGATCCGCCTCCACTTACCGTCAACTGTCTTGACCGTGAACTCCCTCAGAGCCGCGTGCTCACCCGTACAGCCCTTCTTGTACACGTAGAATATCCAGTGGGTTAGCGCAGCCTTCTTAACCTCTCCCTGGTACGAAGACATGGTTATTATCGTGAAGTTGTGGTGGGGGAACCTCATAACCATCAGCAGCCTATCGGTCCCAGGTATCTTCGGGTTCCCTAGGTAGTGCGGGATAACGAATACCTCGACGTCGGGCTTCTCATCAGGGGGTGCCGGATAGACCAGCTGGCTCCACCTATAGGCTATGTCTGGGAACTGGGGGTCGACGTACACAGTGGTGTGCATCTGCACCTTGGTCCCAGGCTTCCCGTAGTACCCATCCACCTTTATCAACGGGCCCTGCGCGAGTATGTGCTCAAGAACCCTCAGCATGAGCAGCCTGTGCTCGTAGCGCAGGTCCTCATCCCGCTCTATAACAACAGTGTTTGCTGCGGAACGGCTCCATATATTGGATGCCCAGCCCCACGACCCGTTGCGGTACTGGATCCCGTAGAGCTTAGCCCTCTCGAAGAGATCCGGGGGGTTGTCCAGGATCGCCTTTATACCTGCCCGCTGCTTGAACTCTATTATCCTCCTGAACGTCTCCTTGAACTTCTGCGGCGTGAGCTCCTCGAGAGGGGGTATCAAGCGCGGCAAGAGCTTCGCCTCCACACTGAGGTAGCTCTCTGCCTACGAAAAAAGTGTGTGGTTAAGAAAGGGGTGGACAATAAGTGATGCTCAGCCCTGCTTCTCCGCCAGGATCCAGCCGCCCTCCACGTTCTTGACAATACCCTGCTTCTTTAGCTCCTGCAGCCTGCCCCTAATCGTGTTGTAGTTCAGGCCCGTTAGGTTCCTTATCTCGCTGGCGGTGAGGGGTCTATTCGCCTTCTTCAATGTCTCTATTATTATCTCCTTAGCGGTCTTCTCCTTGGACATCAATGGACCACCGGATCGATCCGTGAACCGGGGGGCTTAAATGCGATCTTGAGGCTTTAGAACGTCCCTTAGCAGTTCCCTGATGACCTCTCGCCTATACCTCTCGAGGTAGTGCTTAGCGGCTTCGCGCGCCTCCTCCGAGGGGTACTCATCCCTATAGCTATCGACCACGCTCTCCAGCTCATCCTTGTGCAGCACCAGCACCACGGGTTCAACAGGTACCCTCCAGATACCCCGGAGCTCAGCCCTCATCAAGGCATCGATGATCTCGCTGTCGCCGGCGCTGCTCGGCAACT
>QMWY01000211.1 GCA_003661865.1 Thermoprotei archaeon | reverse complement strand
CCTATGCCTAGCACAGATCGCGGATAGGATCCTCGTGCGCGTGGACGGGAGGATAGTTGAGGAGGGGAGGCACGACGAGCTGATCGCTAGGCGTGGGCACTACTACAAGCTGTACATATCCAGCCTAGGTGGGGTCCATGGCTAGGGGGCGCGGGAGCCTATTCCTCAGGTTCGTTAGGGAGGTCACTGCCTATCGGGGGCTTATGGCAGCTGTAGCGGTCTCCACCATCGTGGGTGCTCTAGCGGGGCTAGCAGCCCCCTACCTCCTGGGCATGGCTATAGACCGCTACGTGCTCAGGGGCGATATACATGGCCTGCTCTTCGCCGCGGGGCTCTACCTAGCAGCAATGGTTAGCCAGTGGGCGGCGTTCACGGCTAGGAGCTACGCCATACAAGTGCTAGGACAGAGGATGCTCTACGACCTGCGGAACCGGTTGTTCTGGAAGCTGCAGAGGCTCTCCCTCAGGTTCTACTCCTCTAGGAGGATCGGGGACCTGGTGTCGGTAACGATAAACGACACCTCGATGCTCAACGAGGTCCTGGTGGCGGGGGTTCTAACGGCCCTCGGCGACGTGGTCACGATCGTGGGGATCGTCGCTATGATGCTGATGCTGAGCCCCCCGCTGACAGGGGCCGCTATGCTCAGCGTACCGCTGATACTCCTGGTCGTCAGGTTCTTCGGCTCGAGGCTTAGGAGGGCGTATAGGGAGACCCGTGAGAGGATCGCCCAGGTATCTGCGATAGTTGAGGAGAGCGTGGCGGGGATATCGGTTATAAAGGCGTTTGGCAGGGAGGATAGGTTCGTCAAGACATTCGCCGAGGCCTCTAGGGAGACCCTAAGGGCCTTCCTAAGGGTTGCGAAGCTCATGGGGTTCTTCTGGCCCTCCATAGACCTATCGGTAACGGTCTCGGTAGTCGCCGTGCTCATCGCGAGCGGCTACATGAGCGCGCTCGGCGCCGTGTCCATAGGTACGGTGGTGGCGTTCGTTCAGTACGTCTACAGGTTCGCCCAGCCCATCATGCACCTGGCCAACATGTACGACTCGCTCCAGTCAGCCCTAGCAGCGCTCGAGAGGATTTACGGGGTGCTGGACGAGGAGGATGTGGAGATGGATAGGCGGGGCGCGATCGAGCTGAGGGATGTTAGGGGTGAGGTGGAGCTCAGGAACGTTACCTTCGGCTACGACCCCTCTAGGCCCGTCCTCAAGAACGTCTCCCTGAAGATCAGGCCCGGGGAGACGGTCGCTATCGTGGGGAGGACAGGGGCCGGGAAGACAACACTTACCAACCTCCTCCTGAGGTTCTACGAGCCGCAGAGGGGTACTATAACGATAGACGGGATCGATATAAGGCGCGTGAAGCTCTCCTCGCTGAGGCGCATCGTCAGCTACGTACCGCAGGAGACATACCTCTTCCCCGGAACGATCATGGACAACATAAGGCTCGGGCGCCCCGACGCCAGTGACGAGGAGGTTGTTAGGGTGTGTAAGGAGCTGGGGATCCACGAGTTCATCGAGAGGCTACCCCAGGGGTACCAGACCGATGCTGGTGAGGCGGGGAAGAGGCTCTCTACGGGTGAGAAGCAGCTTATAGCGATCGCAAGGGCTATGCTTAGGAACCCAGCGATCGTGATCCTGGACGAGGCCCTGTCGAGCGTAGACGCCTACACCGAGGCCGTGATCAGGAGGGCTATGAGGAGGCTGATGAGGGGGAGGACCTCCATCCTCATAGCGCATAGGCTGAGCATGGCTAGGGAGAGCGATAGGATCGTTGTTATCGAGAACGGGGAGATCGTTGAGCAGGGTAGCCACGAGGAGCTTATGAGGAGGAGGGGGTACTACTATAGGCTCTACACTTACCAGGCCAGGATGCACGAGGTACCGGCCTAGACCTCGGAAACCACACCCCTAAGCTCAACCCCCAGCTCCTTCGCAAGCTCCCTAGCCCTCCTCCTGATCGCGGGGGACACCAGTACGAGCCTAGGCTTAACACCCTTAACCCTCTCGTAGAGCTGCCCAATACGGTACAGCTCAGCTACATCACCCCGATCAGCTGACGCCTTGAACTCCACCAGCACGTGCTCACCATCCCTGATCACGAGGTCGACCTCAACAACGCTTGGACGTCCATAAACAACGCCGCTAGAGTCGTAGTAGATCCACCTCACAACACGACCACTCTTCAACAAGTCCTCAACTACGTACTTCATAGCGTCACGCAACGCCTCCTCCGTAAAGACCCCGTACCTATTCCCCAAGGACGTGATCTGCGACGCTAATTTTGTAACAGCGGATACAAGCTCCTTTATAGCGCTTCCATGCTCAAGCAGCTGCTTCTCGATAACCTCAAACCGCTTGTCATGTTCCAGCAGCTTACGCTCCAGTGTTTCGAAACGCTTGTCATACTCAATCATCTTCCTTTCAAGAGCCTCAAACCTCCTGTTCATCTCTTCAAATCTCTTGTCATGCTCAAGCATCTTGCGCTCAAGAGCTTCGAAACGCTTCGAGAAGTCCTCCCGAAGCCTACGAAGCTCTTCGAGGACCTCTCCTAGACCTATGGCGCCTGCTATGGCGTAGCGGAACTCTGAGTCCTCCTCAATAGCCTTTAGGAACGCCTGCTTAAGCGCCTTCACATCTATGCCTGTGCTGCCCACGGGGAACCCCTCTGATAACCCGTGGTGCTAAAAAGGGTTTTCACCCTTGCTCCTTAGCACTGCGCTGACTCAGCTGTGGATGTAGTTCTTGAGCAGCTCAATGCTTCTCCTAACACCCTCTTCGTAAGGAGCCTTCCCTTCGTATTCAAGCGATACCCATCCGTTGAACCCGTACCTTCTGAGGATTTCGAAGATCCTAGAGTAGTCTATCTCTATCTCGTACCATAGCCCCCCGCCGAAGTATGTCTTGGCATGCACCATGACTGTGTATGGGGCTATTGCCTCGAGCTGCTCGTAGGTGTTCTCTACGAAGTTCCCGGTATCCATAACTGCACCGAAGTACTTCGAGTCAACCCTCCTGAGGATCTTCAGCATGTCCTCGGCTCTTGTGGTGAGCCCCCAGTGGTTCTCCAGCCCCAGGACTATCCCGTGCTTCTCAGCCTCGTCTAGGCACTGGTATATGCTGTCCACAACCCACTCCACGGCGTCGTCGTTCGTATACCCGGGAAGGGGCCGCTCCACACCACGCATCTTCATAAGCTCGTCGAAGCTCCTAGCTGTTCCCCATCTCCCCGACTCGATCCTTAAGAGCTTCACCCCCAGCTCCGCACCGATCCTTATCCACTGCTTCACTCTCTCGACCTCACGCCTTCTCCTCTCCTCGTCGGGCTGCACGAAGTTGTTGTGTATGTCAAGGGCGTAGAT
>QMWY01000210.1 GCA_003661865.1 Thermoprotei archaeon | reverse complement strand
TCGTGGTGATCGTAGTGGTAGTGGGTCACGACCACAACATCGCTCCTCTCAAGCCTACGCTCAATCTCGCTGTAGAGGTCCCGGAGCCTCTCAACCTCCCTTACATGGGGCGGTAGTGAGAAACGCCTCGGAGCTAAAGCAGCTGCTGGATCTATGAAGATCCTAACGTCACGTGTTTCGACAAACGTGGCCTGTGACCTAACGCCTAGACTCTCAAAAGCCACTAGCTCGATCCTCAAACGGCTACCCCCTCTCCTCGACGAGGAACATCGTTATCCCCTTAGCAACTTCCGATGCGCCACTCCGCAACGTGGTCTCTATACCTATGATCCTCTCAGTCCTATACGCGACGCACGCATGCGCCTCGATGGCGCTTGGAGCCTCGATCTGACGCAGGTATATGATGCTAGACTCCACACCAACGAGCAGGGTATCGCCACCAACAGTGCTGCTCGCCACAAGCTCCGAGGCGAGTATGCTAAGGGCCGATAGGTACCCCCCGTGCACACCTCCGTGGACCCATGCCACCTCGGGGGATGGATGCGCGATCAGCCTGCCGCAGCCCTTCTCGGGATCCACGTACGCCTCGCGGACCCCCAACATCGAGTACATGGGGTTGGACTCGGAGAGCTCCTCAACGCTAACCTCATGCTCCACCACAGGGCCCCGGATGCTAGCTCTAGCATCAACGCGTTATATAGCTCTCCAGCGACCGTGTCTTGGCGCTGGTGAAGCTCGATGAGTCTACTAATCTGAACCCCTCCTTCATGAGGAGGCGCCGGCCCTCCTCCGATATCCCTGGGGCGACGAGTACGCCAACAGCGTCGATCCCCCTCTCACGGTAGTACTCGACATACCTCTTCAGCTGCGCAACGCTTGCTACGGTAGCCTTCTCGTTCTTGACCTCGATAACGAGGAGCCGTCCATCGGGCGCCCTCAACAGCACATCTATCTTGCCGAACGGGGTCCTGATCTCGCGCCCAACCACAACTGCTCCGGGCTCAACAACATGAGGGTTCTGCACCACGAGCCTAGCCAAGTCCTCCTCTCTCCCGTACACATGCAGCTCCGTCGAGGCGAGCCTGCACGCTGCTACGAGCTCAACACCCCTCAGGACTATCCTCACCTCCTCCCGCGGGCTACGCCTCACAGACCTTATCACAAAGCCCTCCTCACAGCTGTAGCTGTGAACTGCGCCCGGAGGCTGCCAGTTAAGAGGCTCCCTCTTCACGTTCTCGTGGACCAGGAGCGTACCATCGGGCTTCAGCACCACTAGGCGTGGAGCGGGGGCCGCGTAGGATGCTGCACGCCCACGATACTCGATCTCTGCTACACCAACGATCAGGACCGTGCTCGTCCTCGATGACCTCTCGACGAACCTCTTCATATCCTCACAACTTGTGGGCAGCGAGAGGACCTCGCAGCTACCCATCGCCTATCGCCGAAAGCACCTCCCTTACCTTCTCAACAACCTCGTTAAGGCTTCTCCCAACCACCGTTATAGAGGCCGCCTCCCTATGCCCTCCAAAGGAGTTGCTACCCATGGCGTCGGCCAGGGCCTTGCACACATCGAGGGCCTTCTTCTCAGACGACCTCACCGTTATCACCACCTTCCTACCCTCATCCCTGACTATAACTATAGACCTCCTGAGCCTCTTGGAGAGCTCCGAGGCGGCTATCCCGAAGAGCCCTGCGTAGAGCACAGACTCCGCACTTGTGAACGAGGCTAGGACCCAGCTGCCTACGCTCTCCATACGCCTCTCTATGGCCCTGAGCATTACCCCCAACAGCCACTTGGCCCTCCTATGCCTCTCGACAACCTCCTGAAGCCTCCACACCTCCTCCCCCCTGACAACAGCGTCAACAAGCCTCTTCACGAAATTGACGTCTAGGGGATCGAGGGCTAGGGAGAGCTTGACCCTATCGGCCCCTAGGGCGATCTCCTCAGCCCTTGCCCTATCCCCTGCCTCCCTCAGCGGGTCAGCACCCTCGCATACATTGGCCACCTTTATCAGGAACTCCTCGTAGCTGTTGACCCTTGACAGCGCCTTTAGAAGCACCTGAGGGGTTGACTGGGCTAGGTCCCAAAGGACCTTAGCCCCCGTAGCCTCCAGCTCCTTAAGGAACCTGCGGGACGATGCGTGATGGTCTATGAACACCACCCTCGCCCCCCTCCACACGAGCCTCTTCACCTCCTCGAAGAGCTGGGGATCCATAGCCACATCGAGTATCACGACCTGAGAAGCGTTGGGCTCGGCGGCGCTCCTCACATCGCTGTAAGCCCTCCACGGCTGGGTGAACTTTAGGGACACACTATCGGGGTAGAGGTCCATTAGGAAGTGCCTTATGTAGAGCCCTGCGGCGATGACGCCGTCGCAGTCCCCGTGGAATACCACGGCTGCGCGATCCACCCTACAGCACCTCGCGTACCGGCGCCTAGTCATACGCTTACTGAGGAACAGGAGCTCTTCCAAACACTATATGTCTAACCACGCAGACCCCTAGAAGCGCTAGCGGTATAAGCCTAGTTTGCAAAGGTTAAGCCCTAGGGAGAGGAGTTGGGGCTGATCACCAGTGCTACCGCACCCTATAGGATCGCTAACGAGGTCATGCGTAAGCAGAAGTACCACCTGATCGGGGGGCACTCAGCCGTTAAGAAGTGCTACTGGGTCCATAAGGCGCTGACCGAGCGCAAGTTCTGCTACAAGGCGAAGTTCTACGGGATCGAGTCCCACCGCTGCATACAGTTCACCCCCTCGAACCTGTGGTGCTGGAACGCATGCCTCCATTGCTGGAGGGTTAGGCCCACCGATAAGATGCTGTGGGAGGAGGCTGTGCTTCCAGGGCTAGACGACCCGCGCTTCATAGTGGAGATGGCTATCAAGGAGCACAAGAGGACCGTTAGTGGGTACCGCGGGTATCCCGGAGTCGATGAGAGGATGTGGCGCGAGGCTATGAACCCGAAGCACGTAGCCATAAGCCTCTCTGGAGAGCCCACGCTATACCCCCTCCTAGGGGACCTCATAAAGGAGTTCCACCGCCGTGGCCTAACAACTTTCCTAGTCACACGGGGGGTTAGGCCCGACATCCTTGCAAACCTCGATGAGGAGCCCACCCAGCTCTACGTATCGATAGAGGCTTACGATGAGAAGAGCTATGCGGAGTTCAACAGGCCCTTCTTCCCCAACCTGTGGAGGCTAACCCTCGAGACCTTGGAGCTCCTACCGAGCTTCACTAGCCCCACGGTGGTCCGGGTCACGCTCGTCAGGAGCTTCAACATGCATAGGGAGGCTATCGAGAGCTGGGCCAAGCTCCTCCGTAGGGCCATGCCGACCTTCATAGAGGTCAAGGCCTATATG
>QMWY01000209.1 GCA_003661865.1 Thermoprotei archaeon | reverse complement strand
GTTGTACCTCATGTCGATTATGTCGGGCACCGTGTACACTGCAAGCGCTCTAGCGGGCTTAGCCAGCGTGAAACCCAGTATAAACAGCCCGAGACCGCACGCAAACCCGTACCACAGACCTCCTAGACCATACTTAACACCCCACGCACCTCCCCCTAGCACAAAACCTCCGCCGTAGTGTGTTGCTGCAAGCGTTGCTGCGAGCAGCAGGATGCCGAGCCTTCTACCCGCCAACAGGAAGTCGTCGAGAGTCTTCACGAACCTCCTCGCATAGAAGCCCACCGCGAGCATCAGTGCCATATAGCCAGCTATAATAACGAGTACCATACTCATGGTCTCACCCCGCAGAAGCAATCACGGTACGTATCTGCGCTGTTAGAGACCTTCACAAGCTTCGAATAGTTAGAGAACTCATGTGGACGGGTATTACCTGTATTAACGTAGATGAACGGACTTCACCATACCCACACCGCAACTCCGTGGAGCCGGGAGAACTATATTAACTTTGCTACGGGGAAATTCTATATTGCAAGAATAGATTGGTCTAAACTATCTTATAGAAGCTTAGAGAAGTGCTTCGCTACGGTACACTACCTTCCCCTCAACAATAGTCATGAGCACGTCGAGGTTGCTGTCCATAACAACAATATCGGCGTCTTTTCCTATAGCTAGGCTCCCTTTACGGCCGTCTATCCCTATAATTTTCGCCGGGTTAATAGATGCCAATCTTATAGCGTCTTGCAACGGTAGCCCCACATCGTCTACAAGAACCTTTATCATGGTATTCATCTTCGCTACACTACCTGCGAACGCTGTTCTATCCGGCAACCAGGCGACTCCTTCATCGACAATCGCTTCGATGGTCCTCAGCCTATATCTTCCGGGGGGTAGCCCAGCTGCCCTCATAGCATCGGTGACTACGCAGACCTTGTCCAACGGTTTATTCTTCAAAACAAGTTTTATAAGATGCGGAGGAAGATGTTTGCCATCTGCTATCATCTCAACTGTTAAGTCGTCGACTAGGAACGCTGCTTCGACAACTCCGGGGTATCTGTAAGCTCTTATTCTTCTGACCATCGAGCAGCCGGAGTATATATGCGTTACATGCCTATACCCAGCCTCCACTGCTTTAAGAACTTCGTAGATCGTAGCGTTGGAGTGCCCTATGGACATGAGCACCCCTCTAGAACTCATTACACGGCCGAGCTCCAGACAGCCATCTACTTCGGGTGCCGCTGTAATGATCTTGATCACGTCCGAATACTCTAACAATCTCTCTACTTCTTCCCTAGATGGACTTCTAATGAACTTCTCATCGTGGGCTCCTTTCTGCTCAACTGATATATAAGGCCCTTCAATATGAATGCCCAAAACCTTAGCTCCTTCAACGCCCCTGACCATAGCTTCTTTGACCGCGTTGATAGCCCTGATAATATCCTCTAAGGGTGCTGAAACCGTAGTTGGTACTAATGCTGTTGTCCCTCCCCGTGCATGTGTTTTAGAAATGGTGTTGATAACATCGTATGTTGCATCCATAGTATCTGCTCCACCACCACCGTGAACATGAATATCGATGAAGCCTGGAGCCACAATATTTCCTTTAACGTCGATTCTCCAAGAATCTGCTGGGATCTTCACTTCGTTCTTAACACCTATATCCACTACCTTACTACCCTCAACAACAATCACACCGTTCTTTATCACGCGGTAAGGTGTGACTATATACCCGTTCTCAAGAACTAGAACACTCGTCAGCATCACCACATCTCTATTAGAAGCACTTTACTCCCTATATCCTTAACTTTGACACATCTTTAACTCCTTCACATGTTAAGTTTGAGGATATTACCTAGCATCACCTAGAATACCGATGTTGATCCCATCATAATACCTGAAATCGGTTCTAAATTATGAGTTCACAGAAGCCTAGGAGAACCAGAAACCATGCCTAGGATTATACAAGCATTTTGTAGAGGGATTGATTTGGGGGCTTGCGGGGATTTAGACTCAGGGACTCCTGCCCCCTTCCGGAAAACTCGTGCGGCCCCGAGATTCGCGGGGCCCTGCTAACCTCCCGGCTATGCTTCTAGAAGGAGATGAGGTGGGCGTAGGCCGTGGTCACCGTCAGCCCCAGAGCGTCCAACGCTATGAGCATGAGTAGGGCTCGACGTAGCCCAAACTCCCGTGCCATGGCTGCGAAGGCTATGATGCATGGCACCTGGTACACCGAGGCCATTGTGAAGGCTAGGGCTTGCCTCGGCGTAAGCACCTCGATCAGGTTTGGGGTGCCCAGCACCGCTGACACCATGGATATCACTAGATCCTTTTGTATGAACCCGTAGGCTAGCGGTATGAGCAGCTGGGGTGGGATCCCAAGGATCTCTGCTAGCGGTTTGAAGGGCTGCAGTATCAGGGTATCGATCCCGTAGTAGGCTAGGAGTCCATACACCATACCCCCCACTGCTACCAAGGGTGTTACGATCAGTACGAACTCCCTTAGCCTAGTCCACGCCTTCTCCACCACAACTCTTGTGTTTGGCCTCCTGAGCGGTGGGAGGTCCTCAACCATAACCACGTCCTCGTAGGCGCCAGTGAGCCTCGACACAAGCCACGCTACTAGGAGTGCTAGGAGGAAGCCCTGGCCATAGATGAGGAGCGCAGCCCACGCTCCTAGCACCCTGCCCGCCACACCGAAGACTATGGTAGCCCTAGAGGAGCAGGGGATGAAGGCTAGCATGGCGGCTGCTGCGAGCCTCTGCCTCGTAGTGGGGAGCACCCTCGTTCCTGTAACAGCTGGGGCGCTACATCCCAAGCCGAGGAGGGCCGGGATGAAGGCCTTGGGCTGAAGTCCGAGCTTCTTCGCTGCGGAGTACATCCACGCCATCACCCTCGCTAGGAACCCCGCCTCCTCTAAGAGTATGAGCGCTGCGTAGAAGGCGAAGACGTAGGGTAGTGCAACGGTGTACTGCCCGTAGAGCCCCTCAAGGGTCTTCGCAGCTACGATGCCGGGGAGCCCTCTGTGCTCCAGCACCGAGGTTAGCCAGCTCTCACCAGGGCCCAGTGCCCAGTTGATGACCTCTACGGCTAGGCCTCCGAGGTGGAAGGCTAGGGCTACGATCGAGGATACGATAGCGAGGCCTGCTACAGCACCAAGCACGGGGTTCTCGGTGAACAGCACGTCTAGTCCCGAGAGAGGAGCTGCAGGGGTCTTCGCGACCCTCACGTACCTCCTAGCGAGTTCTAGGGCATATCCAGCCCTCGCGTTCTCTACGTCACGGTAGGGGTCGTGGCCCTCCTCGACAAGCCTCCTCCTAGCTCCCTTCGCAGCTCCGCAGCCGTAGAGGCTCCACACCAAGGGGTCGCCCTCTACGAGTC
>QMWY01000208.1 GCA_003661865.1 Thermoprotei archaeon | reverse complement strand
CCTAGCTGAGGAGCATGGGCTGGCCATACACGCGCATAGGGCCATGCACGCAGCGTTTACCCGTAACCCCAGGCATGGCATATCGATGTTCGTACTAGCCAAGCTTCTGAGAACCATAGGAGTTGACCAGCTCCACGTAGGGACCCCAGGTGTTGGGAAGCTGGAGGCGAAGACCCGCGACGTGGTAAACTACGCAAGGGTTCTCGGAGAGAAGCACTTCACCCCAGAACCCGGGGACGAGTTCCACATGGAGCAAGAGTGGCACCATATCAAACCAGCCCTACCAGTCTCGTCAGGCGGGCTCCACCCCGGAACGCTGCCCGATGTGATAAAAGCGATGGGTGTAGACCTCGTTATACAGGTTGGCGGAGGCGTTATAGGGCACCCAGACGGCCCTAGGGCAGGTGCAGCGGCTGTTAGGCAGGCTATAGAGGCGGCGATCAAGGGTATTCCGCTGCAGGAGTATGCCGAGCAGCATCGCGAGCTTAGGAGAGCGCTTGAGAAGTGGGGCTTCGTAAAACCCGTTTAAGATTATTAGCGCCTACGTATAGCCATCAGCACAGCTACAAGCACTGTAGCGCTCACTATGGCGGCCACGATCAGCGGAGGCGCTATCAGCTGATGCTGAGCAGGTGTATACGTGTGCTTAACCGTAATGGTTTTCGTAACCGTTACTAGGGACTGTACGGTTATGTAGACAGCGCTCATCCTTATCACTGTTGTGAACCTAGTTCTGGTGTATGTGTAGCGCAGTGTAGTGTACCTGACCATAGTTACGGTGCATAGGCACCTTCCGGGGCTGGCCAAGGATCTCCTGTGACTAGGTAGGGATGCGGTATTCATGCGCTCGGTTTCCGGGGATGGGTTTTCGCCGCAGGGAACTGTGTAGAGCCTCCATAGGTAAGGCCTAAACTCATTTGGGTAGTCTCTTATCTCTGCATACCCCTTTTCAACAAGGTATAGGTTGATGTTTAGGAGATGAGTAGCGTTGATCGGTAGGTAGAGAACGGCTATGACCCTACCATACCTCCCGTAGATGTAGAGGTCATCTATGTCTAGGTACAGCTTCTTTCCGTAGACCAAGCTCTTCATGTACTCCTTGGCTAGCCTACCCTCAGAAGTTGTGAGCTCTGATGCATTGATATCAGCTAGCCTAACCCTGATCTTCTTGTGGAGAAAGCCGCTGTACCTAGGGTCATAAACCCTGAGCACAACGACATCAACGGTATCGCCGTCAACCACGTAGACGACCTTTCCATAGGCATCGATATCGGCGCAGCTATTCTGGGGAGCTGCGTGGAGAAGGGATCCAGTATATGTTAGGAGTAAGAATGCTAGAGCTAGTGCTAAGGAGTAGATCCATAGAAGAGGTCCACGTTTAGCAGGCACAGTATTCACCTCCACTACAACAGCACTGTTAATATCTGGGTGGCGGCGGTGCTTTGAGCAGCGATTCATAGGCTAGGTGGTGTTCATCGCTGGCTCAACGGCACCTCGTAGAGTAGCACCCTATTGACCTCCTGGTTGAGCTCTAGCCCGCTCTTAGGATCGATCGTGTCTACGTATATCAGGATCCTATCCCTGAACGGGTCGTAGACCATATCCACGTAACTGTGTATAGGGTAGTCGCTCCTCTCATACGGAGACATAGGGGTCCAGCGACCACGGCTAAGAAGCTCTAGGTTCCGCTCTCTAAGGTCTACTAGGTAAGCTGCTAAGGTATTGGTAACAGCAGCACCGCCAACAACATGCAGCGTTTCGCCACCTATGAACACAGGTCCCTGGACACCCTCAAGGATCCTCCCGTAGAGGAGCATGTAGTTCGGGGGTTCGTACCCCTCGACTCTGAGAAGGCCTAGCTTCCTCCATTCCTTACCATCGCTGCTGACAGCTAGGGCCATAGCGACCCTGCCACCGCTATTAGCCTTGTAGATGGCTACGTACCTCCCATCAACTATATCTATCGTTGCATCGCGGGCCTCAGCAGTTTCGAAGGGTAGCTCCCGCCTTATCACTAGGCCATACGGCTTCCACGGACCCCTAGGGTCGTCGGCCACCATGAGCAGGGTATCCCAGCCCTGTCTAGGCCACCCCTCGTTATCTATGGAGAGGTATAGGTGGTACATACCGGTCGAGGGGTCCCTGAGGAGCTGCTGACCCTCTATGCTTAGTATTCTGAGCCCCGTAGCCTCACTAAGCTCCTCCTTGCTCATGGATGTTACTAGGGAGAAGCTCTCACCATCTCTAGAGCGGTATATCTCAAAGGCGTAGCCCCTCTTAGGAGGCCTCTCCCGAGGCCTTGTTGTTAACCAGAACTCTCCCGTATCGTAGTCAACAAGAACCCTACCAGCACCACGCCACGAACCAGGTTCGTGGCTCGGGGGCTCAAGCACGACCTTCTTGAAGCGCCTAGCCCTCAGGATATAGCCTAGGGGTATAGCGCCCCGCCACCCATAACCTGAGAATCTGTGAAGGCCGAACAGGGTATGCCACCTCAGAAAAGCTACTACGGTTCCCGCCTAGATATCAGCGCCCTCTTCTCCGGAGATAGCGTTACTAAGAGAGCTGCTAGGATTATAGCAACAGCCCCAGCGGTCTTTAGAGGCGGAGAGGCTTCGCCTAGAAGCGATATGGCGAGTACATAAGCGCTTACTGGTTCTACTAGTGCTGCAACCCCTGCTCTTAGAGCCGTTGTTCTCCTTACCCCACGTGCGTAGAGGTAGTATGCCAGTGCTGTTGGGCCGTAGGCTATGTAGGTCGCGATCGCTATACCTCGGAGGCTGGGGATGGTTAGCTCTCCTTCTAACACAGCGACTAGCGCGAATACAGGTAGCGCAGCTGCTACGGGCGCGATCCCTATACACTGCGGCTCAACTCCTTTACGGGCCAGTGCACGTGTGGTGATTATGTACGCTGCGTAGAGGAGAGCGGTCCCCATGGCCATGAATAGCCCGAGGGGCTCCATCCTTAGCTCGCCCCAGCTGATCGCTGATGTGCCAAGCACCGCTAGGAGTAGTGCGGCTAGCGCTGCGCGGTCAAGAGGCTCGCCTAGGAGCTTGGGTGAGAGTAGAGCTACGTACACAGGTGCCGTGTAGAGAAGGAGGGCAGCTGTTGAGGCGCCCACGAGCTTAACCGCGTAGAAGTACCCCAGGTAGAACGGGGCCACTACCCCAAGGCCGAAGAGCGTGGCGATCCCCCTGTACCTACACTTGAGGAGTATGGGGAGTGATAGCGGTAGTAGGAGAAGCGCCCTCCAAACCATTAGCTGTGCGGGCTCCATACCCGCTGAGTACGCCAGCCTACCGGCAACACCCATGGTGCCCCAGAGCACCGCTGCCGCAATAACTAGGTACTCACCACGCAACCCGGTCTCCACTGCGGCGTCGATAGCTCATGGTAAAAAGGCGTT
>QMWY01000207.1 GCA_003661865.1 Thermoprotei archaeon | reverse complement strand
CTGTTGAGCTGAAGCTAATGGTCACCACCGAGGGCCTCTCACCCCCGAGGAACCTCCTCAGGTTCTCGGCTACGAGCCCTGGAGACCTATCTAGGTGGTGTAGTAGGGCTGTTAGCACCGGGACGAGGCTACGGCAGGTCCTAAAGGTTCTGAGCAGCTCCGCCACATTGCTAAGCGTGGCCATCGAGGGGTTGGCACCCTCGATCATCTCCGCGGCCCTAGCGATGGTGTCCTCCCGAAGCCCCGGATCGCATCTACAGAGCTCTAGAGCAGCCTCGGCAGCCCACCTGCCACAGGTAGAGGCACCTGCAACTCTCTCTTCCTTGATATGTAGAATACTTTCGCTGAATGCCCGCCAACATTTAGGGCTAGCTTTAATCATTTTCCCGCGTAACCTCTATGTCTTACTAATAATGTTAAAATACGGAAATACTTACATTAACAACGAATGCGTATGCAGTAGATGTTTTACGATGAACCGAATACGTTGTCGAAATACTTCACAAGAGCGAAAGTATAGGAAAGCTACTTACACGGTAGGATCCAAGAGTCGTACCACTCTACAAGAATCTAGAATCTGGGCTATATACCCTCACTGTGTAGGAGCCCTGGGGAACGCCGAGCTCCTTGGCTATGGGTCTGCACTTAGCCACTAGGAGGTAGATCAGGGGTTTCGCGAGTCTCTTCTCAACCTCTGTAAGGTACTCGAAGTTGGCCATGCCCTTAGCCACGATCACGTCTGCGGACCTGAGGATGCTCAGGACCTCGTTGCTCACCTCGTCGAGGAACACGCTAGCGGCATCGCTGCCCGTCGAGACCACGTGGTCGAAGCTGTCGTATAGCCCCGCACGCCTAGCCTCGGCGATCGTTATGTCGTTCTGGAACGCCCCTCCCTTGACAACCGCCACGACCTCCTTCCCAAGCGATCTGAGCACATCGCCCAGCACCCTATCGAGGACAGCCTCGCCGCAGTTATCCATGATAACGGCTACGCGCCTAGCCTTGAGGAGCAGCTCCGCAGCCTCTCCAAGGCCTCCGTGAACCGCCTTTCTAAGAGCTTCCTCAGCGATGCGCTCGGGCGGCGGTGGGCTGTAGCCCGATACCCCGAGGTCAAGGGCGTTGCCGGCGACCGCGATCCTGATAGCCGCCTCCACCCTCTGCTTATCAACACCTAAGCTCTCGACAAATCCCTGGAGCCCTGGGTATATCGAGAGGGCGGCGCTGCACTCCCGAGCCTTAGCCTTGCGGTAGATATCATCGACCCTCAGGAGCCTCTTGACGAAGCGGTGGAGCTCCGTAGCTAGGTGGGGAGGATCATTAATCCCCGCCTCGAGGAGCTCAGAGACCTTACGAACTACGAGCCCGGCGAGCTCGAGCCTACGCTCCTCATCCTCAACAACCTGCATCACATCGCGGAACCTAACCGTGACCTGGCAGGGGATGCAATCACCGTAGAGCCTCATCCTACCCCCCGGAGTAGCTATCCCCGTAGCCAAGAGCTAATATCTGGAAGGGTATTCGCCGGAAGCGACCCGCCGCCAACTACCGGTAGATACTGGAGAGCCTCTGCCGCATCCCTAGAGTAGCATAAGCTCCATAGGCATGAGCCTCCCCATCACGGGATCTACCTGAAGCCCAGTAGCTCAGGCGTTGCTACACCGAGAAGAGATATCGTGCCTTCAGACCCTATGACAACAAGACTCGTCACCCCCTTCCCCTCAACGATGTAAGCCTTAGCAACCGGGTACTCCACAACCACACCACTAGCGAACCAAAACCTCCTTTTCTCAATCTCTTTGAGCTGAAGTGCCTCAGCGACATATCTAGGGATTATGCTATAGATAGCGCCTGTACCTACAATGAATTCTATACCCATCTTCAGATCCTTGCTGAAGGGGTTAGCAATAACGCCTTTAACCGTGATGTAGCCCAAGTTGTCGCCTCTAGACCACCGAGCTTTAGATCAGGGTATATAAAGAGGGCAATGCCCTTTAGCAGCACCAGCTATCGCCTATAGAAGCGGTGGAAGTTGCGGGCCTGGGCCTAGAACACCTGTTCTTAAATTCGTAAACACGGGTTAGGAGGTATTGGATCTGTCACGAGTGTTTTAGGGTTAAGGTATATATCTTGCTGGGATGCGCTGAGTAACGGCACATCGAATGCATCGGGAGTGGCGGTGCTTTGAGTGGTGGTCACGGGGCTCTGCTGAGGTATAGGAAGCGGGTTGTTGAGGGGCCTATCCTCAGGACTATGCTGTGGCTGGGGATACCCCCGCTGATATCTGCTCTTGTCAGCGTTTCGTACAACCTCGTTGATGCCCTCTGGCTTAGCAGGCTTGGTAGCGTAACCATAGCTGTTCCTAGGCAGGTTAGGCCTAGCCTCATGTTCTTCTACTCCGTGGGGATGAGCTTCAGCGCTGCGAACCTAGCTATCGTCTCCCAGCTCGTGGGGAGCGGCGATGCTAGGAGGGCTTCGAGGGTCGTGGCCCAGCTATACACAGCTGCCCTGCTGCTCGGCACGGGTCTCATGCTCCTATACCTAGCGGTGCGCCCCCTGCTCTTCGCCACTGTCATGGCCGTTCCGCAGAGGCTCTACGGGGATGTGATGCTTTACAGCGGGATCGTCGCCCTTGGAATACCTCTGGGCACCCTCAGCTTCGCCTTCACCACGGTCCTCAACGCGATTGGGGATACCAGGACCCCGACGGTCCTCAACATAGCCTCCGCCACCATGAACATGGTCCTTGACCCCATCATGATCTTCGGGCTCCTCGGCTTCCCAGCCCTCGGGGTTGCGGGTGCGGCCATAGCAACTGTTCTGAGCAGGGCGCTCGTGGCGTCCTTCGCGGTGCTCTCGATGATCAGGGGGTTCCGCGGGGTTAGGGCGGGTGTTACGCTGAGGTTCGAGAGGTGGTGGATCAGCAGGAGCCTCTACGTAGGGCTCCCCATCATGGCGAGCCGCATGACCAACTCCTTCGCATTCATGCTGCAGAACAGGCTCGTCAACACCTTCGGTGCCGAGGCTGCGGCCGCCTACGCCATCGGGTTCGCGGTTATGGACCTGGTCGACGGGATGCTCTGGGGGTTCATAGGCGCGATATCGATAATGATTGGGCAGGCCCTCGGCGCGGGGCTTATCGCAAGGGCCCGGGGGGTTGCCAAGACAGCTATGGCGCTGCTCGGCGGGCTCATGGCCGTGGGTACGGCGCTCCTCTACCTCGTGTACCCCTACTTCGTAGCGCTGTTCACGAGCGAGCCAAGGATCTTCGCCCTGGCAGCCCAGTTCATAGAGCTGTTCGCGGTGACCCTCCCCTTCTTCGGCCTATACTTCGTTGCGCAGGCGGTTGGGAGGGGCTCCGGCCATACGCTGATACCCACAGCCATAGCCTTCCCAAGGCTCTGGGGTGTTAG
>QMWY01000206.1 GCA_003661865.1 Thermoprotei archaeon | reverse complement strand
GGGTTGGGCTATGGATGGATGAGGAGCTCGTTACCGCTGAGGACCCCCTGAAGCTTTTCGAAACCAAGGCACGGGGTGCTAGAGTTGCCACGGACTCGCGTGACCTAGCGACGAGGCTCGTAGACAGGGCGAGGGGCGTCTCGCTGGTTAGGGATGAGCTCGTTAGGCTTAGGAGGTCTAAGATGCCTGAGGAGCTCCGGCTTATACAGGAGGCCGTGAAGAGATCCTCACGAGCTCTAGAGATGCTGTTACAGGATATCCGGAGCGGTATCACCGAGGCAGAGCTTGCAGCAAGGCTCGAGCATCTGATGAGAATCGAGGGGTGCGAGGATCACGCTTTCAACACGATCGTGGCGTTCCCACCGAACTCCTCCTTCCCCCACCATACAGCCACGTCTAAGAGGTACGATGGCAGATCGCCGATACTCGTGGACTTCGGCTGTAGATACCACGGCTACGTCTCCGATATAACACGGATGCTCGTACCCTCCATCGATACGCTACCACAGGATATCGAGAGGGCCATAGAGGCTGTCTCGCGGGCTATCGATGCCTCTATAGAGGTGCTAGCCCCTGGAGCCAAGACCTCTGAGGTTGATGGCAGGGCCCGATCTGTTTTGAGGGAGGCGGGACTAGCGAAGTACTTCGTTCACAGCCTAGGACATGGAATTGGGGTAGCGGTTCATGAACAGCCGCGTCTATCACCCTTCAGCAGCGTTACCCTGATCGATAGCGACGTCGTCACTACAGAGCCCGGGGTCTACGTGCCCAGAACCTACGGTGTTAGGATAGAGGAGGATGTCGCTGTTCGTAGAGGGGGCGCCGATGTGCTGACCCGAGGTATCGAGCGGGTGATCGAGTTCAAGAGGTGATCGTGACCAGCTCAGCGCACTCTACTCCGCATCCCGCCACGGCTATGTAGCGCCTAGCAGCTAGCGCAGCAGCCTCAACACGCTCCGCAGCTATGCCGGGGACGCCTGCAGCAACGATGAGTATGTTGCCGACCCCGGGCGTTACCATGGTGGTCCTAGAGTCGCGATAGGGGAATATGTGAAGGATCTTCTCCTGGTCACTCAGAACAACCTCGCTGCCCGTAAGCCTACGGGGCTTACCGCCTATGGGCTCAAAGACCTCTCCTGCTCTCGAACGCCTCAGGACAAGCGGAGGCCTTAGGAGGTCGAGGTTGTATAGCCCTATCGGAACCATGTACTCGATCGATGCGACGTTGCCCACATCAACCACGGGGTTTATGCGGGGGAACTCTCCTCTCGAGAGCACCCTCCTGAGCAGAGCTTCGTGGCTGGGCCTCACCTTGGTGGGGTCGATCCCTATGCTCCACATGAACCTGCGGTAAGGCCTCACCATGGAGTGGTCCTTGAGGCTGCTCAGCTCGAGGTTCTTCGCCGAGGCGAACACCCTCGATAGCATGTCCTGATCGATACCATCTCTGCACCACTTCAGGGAGCACACCGCGGTTACCGCAATGAATGGGCCTAGGTCGGATAGCCCGGGATCTATGGAGATCCCCAGCTCCTTTCCACAGCAGTTTAATACCTTCAAGGTTCTCACATGTGAGGGGTGGGTGCAGCTCCTTGATAAAGCTCTTTGAACCTGCCGTGGGCAGGGAGGAGATCGAGGCTGTGGCTAGGGTTATAGAGAGTAGGTGGCTTGCCCACGGCCCCGAGGTGGAGGAGTTTGAGAAGGAGTTCGCGAGGTACGTAGGAGTTAGGCACAGCATCGCGGTATCCAACGGCACGGTAGCCCTATACCTCGTGTACCGCGCACTCGGTATTGGACAGGGAGACGGGGTTGCGGTTCCCGCACTTACCTTCGTAGCCACGGCGTCGGCAGCGGCTATGCTTGGTGCGAGGCCTGTGTTCGTGGACGTGGATCTCGAGACCTATACCATGGACCCGGACTCGCTGGCCGAGAACATGGGTAGGGATATCAAGGTAGTTGTCCCTGTCCACCTGTTTGGCCACCCGGCAGATATGGATACCATCCGCAGGGTCGTGAGGGATGAGACCCCTATTGTGGAGGATGCTGCGCAGGCCCACGGGGCGCGGTACAAGGGTAGGCGCGTGGGCTCATTAGCAACAGCAGCGATCTTCAGCCTCTACGCCACGAAGAACATGACGTCGGGCGAGGGTGGTGTTGTAACTACGGATAGCGATGAGCTCGCTGGTAAGCTGAGGCTTCTGAGGAACCATGGGCAGACGAGGAAGTATTACCACGAGGTCCTCGGCGGGAACTTCAGGATGAGCTCGATCCAGGCGGCTATAGCAAGGGTTCAGCTAAGGAAGCTGGATATGCTCAACGAGCGTAGGCGCCGGGTGGCGAGGATGCTCACGGATATGCTTAGCGAGCTTAGGGACGTCGTGGTGCTACCGCGCGAAGCTCCTTGGGCTTATCACGTGTACCATCTATACCCGGTGAGGCTTCGCGAGGAACATGCTGGTTCTAGGGACCCTATAGTTGAGTGTATGAGGAGGAGGGGTGTTGAGGTTGCGGTGCACTACCCCGTACCCCTGCATAGGCAGCCCATATTCAGGGGGAGTGCGCGGGAAGGGTGCTGCCCCAACGCTGAGCTTGTAGCCAGGACCGAGATCTCGCTCCCCTGCCATCCCATGCTTAGCGATAGGGATGCGGAGTACGTGGCGGAGGCGTTTAAGGAGTGCGTATCTGAGTGCGTTAGAAGGTGATGTTAGGCGGATGCTGTTCCTAGTGGTGCACGGAGACCTGGATGGTCTAGCAGCGGCGGCTATATACATCGTTCTCAGTGGGTCTAGGGAGTACGAGGTGCGCTTTGCCGAGCCAACGACTCTTCATAGGGAGCTGGGGAGGGTTAAGGCGAGTGCTGGAGACAGAGTGGTGATAGCTGATCTAGGGGTTAACAGGCCCAACCTTGGGAGGCTTGAAGAGGTTCTCAGGGCGATTAGGAGTAGGGGTGCGTCTATCGAGTGGTACGATCACCATGTATGGGATGAGGCCTGGCTCGAGAGGCTGGGCAGCTACGCAAGGATAGTTGTCGATACCTCTACCTGCGGTGCTGGGGTGGTGTACAGCTACGCACCTTTCCGGAGGAGGGATAGAAGATTCGAGAGGTTTGTAGAGGCCGTATGCGCAGCCGATCTATGGAGGTTCGATAGGTGGGAGGCTCCCTGGCTGTACCGCTACGCTGCTTACCGCGGGGATAGGGGTTGGAGTCTCCACGTGCTTGAGAAGTTCGTGGCTTACCTCTCAGGGGTGCTGGAGGAGTTGGTTGACGATGAGGTTAGGGATGTTGTAGCGGCGGTTGCGGAGCGTGAAGTTAAGGAGGTCTCTCAGCTGCTCAGGGACATGGTTAGGGTGAGGGTAGGCGGTATTGAGCTGGGGTTCACGCTACGGCGGGGTAGCGTGCCCGAGAGCAGCATCCTTG
>QMWY01000205.1 GCA_003661865.1 Thermoprotei archaeon | reverse complement strand
TCTCAGGGCAGCATCTCCTAGCAGCTTCCCTGGCGAGCTCCAGAACCTCGTCTAGCCTATGCAGCCTCTTCTCCCTGCACCTCATGAGGAGCTCTAGGTACGTAGAGGCCTTAGACACATCACCTCTGCTGGCGGACGAGGATGCGAGAACGGCGTATGCCAACGCCCTTAGACCAGCGGACCTCTCAGAGCCCATCCTGATCAGGCGCTCGGCGCACTCCTCAGCCTCCCTGTACCTCCCGAGACGGGCAAGCACGAATGCCTTTGTGCCCATCACCTCTGCAGCGTGGCCCTCCATACCGTACAGCTCGTAGCTCCTCAGCGCCTCGTTGCACAGCCTCAGCGCATGCTCATACATACCCCTCCTCGCGTAGAGCCTCGCTAGCACAGCCTGCGTATGTGCTCTTGGAACCCCGCTCCAGGTACCCTTTAGGAGCTCAAGGGCGTGCTCTAGGTACCTCTGCGCCTTGTCAAACATACCGTTCTCGAAGTACGAGTACCCTAGGTGCATCGTGGCGTAGCTAATGAACACCTCATCTCCTATCTCCAGCGCCTGCTCGTACTCGAGCTCCGTATACATAGCCATGAGGTCGTACCTCCTCATAAAGGTGTAGAGCCTAGCTGTATCCGCATACGCTGCGAACAGCACCTTGCTCCTGATCTCATCGTCGCTTACATCCGCGCTCATCCGGATAACATCCTTGAGGATCCTCAGCGCCTTGTCGTAGATACCGGCATCTATGTAGACCCTGGCCAAGAGCTCAAGGGTCATGAGGTAGACCCCTAGCAGAGCCCTATCACGCGCCGAGCACATCCTTAGAATCTCCACTGCTCTACTTAGTAGCTCACGGGCCCTCCTAAGGCTCCCGGTGAAGAGCTCGACCCTCCCTAGGTCTGAGAGAGCCAACCCCTTTAGAAGGGGCGGGCCAGGCTCCTTGATCACGCGCTCGAGTAGGGATCTGTAGCGCGTAACATAGTAGAGGTATTCGGGGCTGTAGCTCTCTATCCTTCTACGCAGGAGCTGCACTAGGCTCCTAAGGTCTTTCAGCCTCAGGTATAGCTCCATGGCCTTGAGCAGCCCGGGGAACCCCTCGTGGCTCTTGTAGTAATCCGCCAGCCTCCTCGCAGCCTGCTCATCCAGAGCTGAGCCTCTTAAGGACCTCCTGACCAGGTCATGGGCCAGGTACCCGGAGGAAGTGGCGTACACAATCCCTCGATGTATGAGAAGCGCTACAGCCCTCTGCGCCCTCTCCCTCCCAAACACGCTCGTGAGGGCATTCATGGGGGTAGCGTCGTTGCTCATAGCTATGACCTCCAGAACCTGCCTCTCTGATGGCGAAAGGGCGGAGTATATGCTGTTCAAGACAGCCTCTCTACTCCGAACGCCTAGGGTTGCGAGCGCAGCCTCTATACCCTCTGCCTTCGCTACGTCTAGGAACATGTTCACGAGCATGGGTATACCCATGGTCTCCCTATGCACAGAGCTGAGGAGTTGTTCATCGAGATCCCCGAAGCCTCGCTTCCTTAGAAGAACCCTTAGAGCCTCCCTGCCGAGCTCCTTCAGCTCTAAGAACCTTAGCGTACCCTCTGACAAGAGCTCCTGGTGAAGGACTCTCGATGCTATCAACAGCTTGTACCCTTTTCCACGTGCAAGCTCCTTAACGAGGAAGAGCAGCTCCCTGTCATGCGCGTTATGCAGGTCGTCTACGACAAGGAGTGCGTTGGTCGATGAGGCTAACTCCCTAAGCTTATCGATCGCCACAGCCTTGCTGGGCTTGCCGGAGGTTACGTATTGAAGCAGCTGGTTCGCACCCAGCATGCCGAAGAACACCCCTGCCCTCCATAGGAAATGGTGGGAATCGCTGAACTCCGTGACGTGGTACCAGAACACGGGTCCGGGATACTCAAGGGCGTATTTAGCCGCTAAGGCTGTCTTTCCCATTCCGGGAAGACCCCATACAAGGACATGGCCCGATCTTCTGAGGAACTCTAGCTCCTCTACCCGGTCCACAAACAGCGATACACGGGGAACGTCATCTATTACCTCCCTTGAGAGCAGGATCCTCTTGGTGCTGGCCGAGCCTCTCTTCACGAAGTGGAGGGCTACCTCGACCCCCCTCAGCTCTATCCTTAGCTCGGTGACGTCGGAGCTACACAGCTTAACATTCTTCTCCCCGATCCTCTTCCACCGGCACCTGACCAGCCCGATCTTCCTAAGCGCGTTCAGCCTTCGGGAGATGTCGGTCTCGTTCCGCCCGAGGAGCCTAGCTATCTCGCGGGGGTAGAGCCCGGCTGTTGATAGGAGAAGCAGGATCTGAAGGTTCAACCTGTTGCTAAGAAGCTTAAGGATATCCTCATCGCTGGGTTCGGCCCCATGCATTTGGCTTTGCACTACTCCGACCAGAGCAGTTATTGCCTTGCCGCTTTATAACCTGTTAAGCAAACTCTTGTGAGTAAAGGATTCAACCCGCTCAGCCCCACCCACCGCTTCGGGAGGAGCCGTGTATACGGATAGTGTAAGGTACCTAGAGGAGGTTGAGGAGGTAGCCTACAGGAATGGAGGGGTCGAGATCAATAGAATGCGTGCAACCGTACGGGGCTTCAGGGCATGCAACCGCGGCTGCTGGGCCATAGTATCGTGTCAGGATGGCGAGTGCAGAGAGGGGCGTGAACATGTTGAGGAGCTGGCGAGAAGGATGCGTAGCCCTGCATGCCGGGGCCTCTCCGATGCAGAGCTCTTTAGGGGAGAGGCGCACCTGGGGGTCATGCCGAGGAACATGCCCGAGGTTGTGGAGGTTGCATCCGGGGTATGCGAGGAGCTTAGGGGGATGGGGGCTGAGCGCTGCGAGCTCGTTGCCGTTGCTAAGAGGGTTAGGAGGGAGATCGAGTTCGATGACGGCGGTGAGGCGATCGAGGAGAAGGTTGTTGTGGATCTGCTGGGCTCGGTGATCGTTAGACGTGGAGTTCAGCTAGGCTTCGGAGCCTACCGCACAGCCTTCATACCCATGGCCCCGACGGTCCCCAGCAGAGCCGTCGAGATAGTTCTGAAGAGGGCTTTCGACAAGGGGCTCCGGAGCACCATGGCGCGCCCCCTGAACCCCTTGGCGTCTGGACGCGCAACCCTGGTGCTATCCCCGGAGGCGGCGGCAGCGCTCTTCCACGAGGTCTCGCACGCGCTTGAGGGCACCCACGCCTTACTTCCCGTGGGGAGCCGTATAGCACCGCAGGAGCTCTACCTAGCTGACGAGCCCCGCAACCCCTCATCGCCGACTATGAGGGTCTTCGACGACGAAGGGGTTTCTACTGGGAGGCGTGTCCTTATAGAAGACGGGGTTGTCGTGGACCACCACCACACACGGGCATCGGCCTTCGGAACGTCCTCAGTTCCTGGCTCCGCCTATGGGCTCTTCAGGGCTCCAACACCGT
>QMWY01000204.1 GCA_003661865.1 Thermoprotei archaeon | reverse complement strand
GGGATGTGGATACTAGGAACCTCTGGTGATGAAACCCGTGCTACGCCGATCAGGTGAGGAAGCTGTGAACTGCTGAGGATAACGGAGCTCAGCCCCGGAAGCGCTCCTCGGAAAGCTACCGCACCTTGAGTGCTAGGGATCTTCTCAGGAGCATTATCCTATAGTGTACGGAAAGCCCCTCTACGGGCACGCAGTTTGACGAGATCGAGTGGCGATGTACTGTATAGAAAGTGTTTGTTCTTCGCAGACACCACGGGGCAGTCTAGATTCAGGAGAGACCTTCGTCGATCCACCCCAGGCAGTCCTCGACACGATCTCTGGCACACGTAGCTGTGCAGCTCCTTCACCCCCTCCACGAGCCTTGGGAGTTTCTCTAGCTTCGTCTTCACCACGAGCAGCGCTTCGCGTGCTTTATCCACTTTCTCCCGCCACCAGAAGAACGATGTAAGCCCGTCCACGACATTTACATATGCAACCGACAACTCACCGACATACCGCCATTATGAAGGAAAAGCCCTGCCGAAAGCCCTTCCCAACCCGGGTTCTGCGCACAGACTCATTAACTATGATAAAAAACATGTTTAGGGTTATCCTGTTGATGATAAAAAGAATGCCCGGGTTGTATAATCCTGCGGATGCTGGTTAGCCCTGCTCCTCCACGTAGTTGGGTACCTTTGGTGGTAGCCCAACCCTCTTAGCGTACAAGCTGTTGAGTACGCGATGCAGCACTATGAGCAAGACTATGCCCAGCGGTAGCAGTATCAGCGGGTTGGTGACTCCTGCCGCGAAGAGTACATAGAGCACGATCCCTACAGAGGCTGCGAGGACCGCGTAGGGTATCTGGGTGCTTACGTGGTCTATGTGGTCGGCTGCGCTGAACATCGAGGACATGATCGTGGTGTCGCTTATGGGTGAGCAGTGGTCCCCGAAGATCCCGCCCGCGAACACGGCTGCTATCGATGCGAACATCGCCGTGTACGCAACCTCGAGGTTCCCAGGAAACTGCATCAGGGCCAGCCTCCATGCCATGGGTATAGCTATGGGCATCATGACCCCGAAGGTCCCCCAGCTTGTTCCCGTTGTGAAGGAGATGAACATCGACACCAGGAATATCACGAGGGGTACCAGCAGCACGGGCACCCCTGCAACAGCAGCTCCGTGGACTACGTAGTCTGGGGTGCCGACAGCGTCGGTCGCGGATTTTATGGACCATGCGTGGAGCAGTATGGCGTTGGGGAACACCATGAGGTACATACCCTTTATTGTGTAGTCCATAGCCTGCGAGAAGCTGAGGGCCCTCGTTACTAGGCTCCCCACGAGGGCTGTGAGGTAGGTCGCCATACCAGCCCAGAACAGGGCCGTAGCAGTATCAGCGTTCATCAGGGCCTCTGTGAAGGGAGTCTCCCACCATCTAGATCGGTCGGCTGCCCCCGTAACCCACATTCCGAGGAGGGTGATCACTACGAGCATTGTTATCGACGCGACGAACACCCAGGCAGGTGCGTACTTCTTGGCAGCGGGCTCCGCTCCTATAACCTCCTCCGTGGGTACCAGGGGAGTAGCACCGTCCCTCAGCACCTTACCCTCCTTAACAGCTCTGTGCTCCGCCTTCAGCATGGGGCCGAAGTGCCTCCTCGTGAGCACCACGATCAGGACCAGGATTATCGCTAGAATCGAGTAGAATCTGAGGGGGACCGAGGACAGCCACGCACCGTAGGCCTCTATGGCGGGGGCTACCGCTATGACCCCCTTCTCCGCAAGCTCTTTGAGCGAGTCGAAAGCCTCTTTTATAAGCCCGACCTCGTAGCCTATCCAAGAGGATACGAGGGCTATGCCCGCCACGGGAGCTGCTGTAGAGTCGACTATGTAGCTGAGAAGCTCCCTGCTAACTCTCATCCTATCAGCGACAGGCCTTATAGTGTTGCCCACTATGACAGTGTTGCCATAGTCATCGAAGAAGATCGCCAGGCCCAGCAGCCACGCAGCGAAGCTGGCGCTGCGTGCACTCCTCACACTCCTAGCTATAGCCCTCGCAGCCGCGTGCACCGACCCCGAGGCGTAGAGCAGCCCCATGAAGGCTCCGAGGACGAAGTCGTAGAGAAGTATGGACGCGTTCCACGAATCGGTGGCGTTCTCGACGTACCACTCTATGGTCTTGGTGAAGGCGGCCAGGGGGTTGTACCCAACGACCATCAGAGCCCCGATCCACACACCGACAAAGAGTGCCAGCAGAACCTGCCTAGTAGCCATCGCCAGGGCTATGGCGAGCAGGGGCGGCAGCAGGGGGAAGGTTACGTAGGGGAACCTCTTCTCCTCGGGCATGAACGGGGCGTTAGGAGGTACGAACGCTGCGAGCGCTACCGCAACCACTATGGCGACCACAACCGTCTTGAGAAGGGCCGACCTCTCCAATGGGTGCCCAAAGCACTAACTTTCCTATTCATAGAAATAAGTCTTCCGAAATCGCTAGCGCCTACCGAAACGGTAAGTTGCGGAGCCTCGGAATATCTTGGGATCTGCCAACACGTACAAGCCGTGATCCGGCACGCTCCTCTACATCGGATAGCTTATTTGCGAAATACCTAAACATATTTTCTGGGGGTGCCCTTGTCCTACGAAGAGGTTCTGAGCAGGAACTTCGAGTGGGGGCTTGATGCCCTCAAGAAGTTCATAGAGATACCCACGGTGAACCCTCCGGGCGAGAAGTACAGGGAGTTCGTTGACACTGCCTCCACCATTTTAAGAGAGGCGGGTTTCGAGACGAAGATCTACGAAGTCCCCAGAGAAGTTGTAGAGAAGCACTACCCGGATTACAAGGACTATCCACGCTATATACTGCTAGCCCAGTACGGCGAAGGCAGACCCGTGGTTCACTTCAACGGCCACTACGATGTGGTGCCTCCGGGCACCGGCTGGAAGACGGAACCGTTCAAGGCCGTCGTAGAGGGGGGCAAGGTCTACGGACGCGGGGCTGTCGATATGAAGGGGGGTATCGTGGCCGCTATAGTGGCTGCGAAGACCTTCATCGAAACACACCGCAGCTTCAGCGGAACCGTGGAGATAGCGCTCGTACCCGACGAGGAGATAGGCGGCGAGACTGGTACGGGCTACCTGCTGTCAGCAGGACTATCAAGACCCGACTACGTCATCATACCGGAGCCCAGCGGCTCTGAGAACATATGGATCGGGCACAGAGGAGCGTTCTGGTTCTACGTCGAGGTGTACGGTAAGCAAGCCCACGGATCGACCCCGTGGCTGGGGGTGAACGCCTTCGAGTACATGGTTAAGGTGGCCCAGAGGTTCATGGATGACTACAGGAAGGTCCTTGAGCGGAAGAAGAGCTCCTACACGTACGACGACCCGCGCGGCGCTGTCCCCACAATAACCGTGGGGGGTGAGGTCCGGGGAGGCGCTAAGATCAACATAGTCCCCGGCTACATGGCGTTCTC
>QMWY01000203.1 GCA_003661865.1 Thermoprotei archaeon | reverse complement strand
CCACCATGGATGACAGCGCCACTATAACGGCAACCCCCACCGCTACTGCAAGCACCGTTAACGCTGTTCTAGTACCTCGCTCCTTCAGCTGCCTAAGGGCTAGGTCCGCAAGGTCCCGTAGCTTCAAAGCGCATCACCTACGCCTACAGATGTACACCGTACCCGCCACCGCGGCTACGGCCACCGCTACACCCACGGCTATGACTAGCTGTGCTGGGAACCCCTCTGATCCCGCAGCCCTCCTCGGAATCGATCCGGAGAGCTTCCCTCCACGGCTCGGCGGCGCCAGCTCTATGGGGATGTTGAACGTCTTGCTGTGGAGCGTGCGCAGGTTATCCATGTACATAACGGTTACGGGGAGCACCAACCTGCGCTGTGACGTGTTCATGAGCAGCAGGTTTATCGTGAATGTCGTGGGGGCGTTGACCTCTATGTTCCCTATGAACGTTGACCTTGGGCCGAACACCCTTAGCGGAAGCCCCTCTAGCTTAGGTACTGCGTATGCGGCGTAGGCAGTCGATGTGCCTACGTTGGTCACGGTTATGGTTATCGAGAACGGCTGCCCTGGACTAGGCTTCTCGGGGATCACGGCGAAGTCCACTAGGCTAAGCTCTATATGTCCCCGGAGCAGTACGCTGAACCTATCAGTAAAGCTCTGCGTAGCCCCCAGATCCTCGTCTAGGTAGCTACCCGACACTGTTACGCGCATCGTAGACGCTCCTACGTTGGCCGGCACGTAGACCTCTAGGCAGAGCCTCTTAGCTTCGCCACCCCGAAGCACGTCTATGAAGAACCTCGGCGTGCCTAGGACTACGCCGACCTGGCTAGGCTCAACATCTATGCTTAGCCCCTTAAGGGTGTGCGTACCGTTGTTCCTAACCTCTATACAGAGCCTCGACGCCTTGCCTATGGTGAGCTCGTTCACCAGAGGCTTTACAGAGATCCCTACTGTGGGCTCGGGGGGCAGGATCCTTAGGTAGATGTAGCGGGTATCGCTATGCTCACCCCCTAGAGGGTCTAGATAGGTGGTCACCACGGTTAGCCTAGATATACGTACCTCGCTGACACGGGGTACGTAAAGGGTCACCGGGATCTCAGCGGCTCTTCCCGGCTCTAGATCACCTATGCTGATCGGCGTAGAGTTAGCTACCCCCAGAACATCGCTGGGCTGGATCCTCAGAACAACATCCTTGATAGGCACACCACCCTCGTTAACAACCCTGAGCACAACTGTCGAGACCGATGGAGATCTAAGCTCCTGAGGCTCTGCACGGATCGTGAGCTTGGGAACCCTCTGAACAACCGCTACCACAGGCTCAACACCGTAGCTATGCTCACCCCCATAGCTGTCTAGGTAGCTTACGCGTAGGGATAGCTGATGAATACCGGGTGCATCGGGAACAGCCACAGGCACCTCGATAACCCTTGCCTCGCCCGGGGCTAGGTTCCCTAGCGTTACGGAGCCTATGGTCCGCATGGGCTTCAGGGGCTCTAGGCTCTTCAGCTCAACAACGATGTTCCTAACGGATTCACTGCCCGTATTCCTGATAACGACTCTAAGCTTCACGAAGCTGTAGGCCTCGAGCGTAGAGGGCTCTACGTATACATCAACAACCTTTTCGGGAAGCGGTGCCGACACGTATATAGGGACCGTATAGGTCGAGGCGCCGCTTGTACCCCAGGGGGTTTTCCAGTAGAGCGATACCGTTAACGAACCCACGGTATCCGCCTGCACAGAAGGTGCCTTAACAGCTATCGTGACCTCGGCTCCGCGCCCCGGCGCAACAGCCCCTATCTCAAACCTAGAGATGTTTAGGAGCTGAATGGTCTTCGCATCTAGCACAGCATAGACATCGCTTAGCTCAGCCTCACCCACGTTAACGATCCTGAGCGTTAGCAGCGATACCCTACCTCCGATAACGCGGGTGGGGGTGAGCTCAACGATCACAGCGGTCCTAGGCTCTTCAACCCTTACGCTTGTAGAGAAGTGCAGGGATTCCTCGGACCCTGTCTCGGGATCGATGTACCTGAGCTCTGTGGACAGGACGTAGGTTCCTGGGTTCCGGGGAGCAGCTATCCTTACAGTGAATACCGTGTGTGAACCAGGACCCAGCTCGGTTATACACGCAGGTACCTGTCCGAGAACCTGTAGGGAGCTGCTGCTTGGATAGATGCATAGGTTCTCAACTGCTCCGCTACCCCTATTCTCAACGGTCAGCTCAACAACCCCTTCTTCACCTGGGCTTAGAGTAGGTACTGTTGCATTAACCAGGAGAGGTGTGCGTAGAGGTGGGAGTATGTAGAGGTCAAAGCTCTGCGTCTCGCTATGCTCAACACCGTACTCGTCTAGGTAGCTCGCCTCGATTCTCAGAACCGCGCGGCTGATCCCGGCAACGGGGAGTGGGCATAGCAGGGCATTTGCTACAGCGCTGCTGTTAGGGTCGAGGGCTCCGAGGTACACCCTGGTGGGTGAGCATAGGTGGAGGGGGTTCTGCGCCTCTAGGTAGAGCGTCAGGTTCCTTACACCGCTATCCCCAAGGTTCCTGACCGCGATGCTGATCCACGTGGCCCCTGGCCCCACGATGGTGTTGTTGATACCTATGCTTAGCCTAGGGTACTGGGGCTGGGCATAGAGCTCGATGCTGTTCTCACCCACATAGCCTATCCCCTTAGCGCTGCGGTAGCTGTACTGGGCTCTTAGCCTGATAGGGGTTGGCTGGCTGTAGGGAGGTGTTGTAACCGCTACACGGATAACCCTTGATTCGTTTGGTTTCAACTGCTCGATCAGGACACTCCCATTAACGATCGAGACCCCCTGCGTAGAGGAGTCGAGCCTTACGTAGACCTCTTCGGCGCTTGCCGACCCCTCATTAGCAACCTCGAGCAGAACCACGCTCGTACCTACAGGGATCGAGGGGGTTAAGCTCCTGACAACAACGCTAGGCCTACCGCTCACCTCGACAACGCATTCAAGCTCCTCAAGGTCTTTACCGCTTCTAGGAGTGTAGTACTGTACGGTTAGGGAGATGCTGTAGTTGCCCGGCTCTACGGATCTCGAGATGTAGACGGGTATCGATACTGTGATGACGGAGCCCCTCTTCAATGGGCCGCGGAACGAGGTGCTGTTCTCGGAAGACCCTGTTCCCACAACGACTAATCCTTTGGGGAGTGATGTGTTCACAACCACATCTGATGCTGGTAGAAGCCCGAGGTACCTAAGAGCTATGTGGAGAACAGCTTCGTCTCCCGGGGCGACCTCTACGAGTTTCGCACCGGCACTAGTGCTCCACCAGGTATCGATAATCTCGAAGCGATCCGGCGAGCCATGTACAACAGGTCCTGGGGCAGGTACAGCTACCATCGCAATTATCACGAGCAGTAGCGGTACTAGAAGAGCCTTCCTCCTCATCCCCTCACCACCTCGACACTCTCGATCCTCCCATCGCGAAGCCTTGCAACCCTATCGCAGAATTTCGTAAGCTCAACGT
>QMWY01000202.1 GCA_003661865.1 Thermoprotei archaeon | reverse complement strand
CCGAAACTGAGAAGGAGCTGGGGATATGGAGAAAGCCATCGTTCTCCGACCTGCTATCGAGGATAGTAGCGGAGCTGGAGAAGCTCGGCGTCAGGCCCACGGATGCGGATAGGCTCGTTCAGAAGCACAGGGGGGAGATAGGTGTTGACTACGCAAAGATAAGGAGCCTCGAGGACTACGACAGGACCGTTAGCAAATGGGTATCGAAGATACTAGCCGAGTACGAAGAGCTGAAGGTTGTTGCGCCAGGCACCGTGGGCTACGAGGTCCTCACCGATCCCAGGGCTGTTGAGAGGTGGAGGAGGTTCATCGAGGAGACCTGTAGAACCTTTGGCGTATCACCCGAACAGGTATTCGGGACGAAGGACACGGTTGAGATCCTGAAGAAGATGTGCTGGGCCCTATCACCGGATAGGTGCCGCGAGGCGATAACGACGAGCGCTAGCCGCAAGGCTGAGGAGCTGGCGGCTGCTGGCAGGCCCCCGAGCCTCGCCGCGAAGCTAGCCGTCGAGGTTAGGCGGAGGCTAGGGGCCCCCGCACCCGCCAAGGTTCCTGAGGAGGCCGAGGAGTACCTCGTAGATGAGCTGATCCGGCTCTTCGGATGGGAGTTCGTTAAGGCCCAGAGCAGGTCGAGCATAGTAGCCGTGGCCAGGCTGAGGACCTGGTGCACCTCCACGGGGAGGTTCGTCGAGATGGGCAAGCCCTTCCCAGGGAACTACAGGGTAAGGGTGTTCTACTTCGATAAGCCGCCCACCAGGTGCTACGTCATGAGGAAGAACGGGGCTGTGCAGCTCTTCGGCTGCGACGCGCCGGTGGTGGCCATTGCGTGGAACAGCAAGTGCTATATCTCCTCTCTACAACAGGTGTGATCGGTGGTGCCCATGCCTGTTAGGGTAAGGATATCCGCGGCTAAGCTGGGCGAGATCATGGATTTCTGCGAGGACAAGGACTACTGGTATAGGCTGGAGAGGAGGGGCAGGGAGCTGGCCTCCTCCGGCGGTACTGTGACGACGGAGGTTCCGCGCCTCGTCTATGACATGGCGGAGGTGGTGTTCGACGCGGCGGGGCTGATGGAAGAGGTCGGTGCGAGGCCGTCTGAGGTGATCGGCAGGCTGGAGGACATCGTTAGCGGGCTGAAGAGGATAGCGGGGTTCCTGGACGGTGCGGTTGGGTACTACGACATGACGGATCCCTGCGAGAAGGTCTACGGCTGGGACTACGCCAAGAAGGATATCGAGGAGCTCGAGGACAACGTCAAGTGGATCACGGGTAAGAGGTGCCTCTGGACCTACGGAAAGGTCCCGCCGAGCGGCTACACCATTGCGCTGCTCCTCAACGACATCACCAGTTGCTACCACCGCCTCATCGAGTGGCTCTCGACCAAGGTGTGCCCCGCCCACCACCTCGGGGCAAGGGTAGCTGCGGTCGAGGGCTACTCCAAGACCCTTGCGCAGTATGCCCTGTGGTGGGACGCCGCTACCGAGGCGCTGTACGACGCGGGTATCTACGCGTTGGAGGACTACTCCGCTATAGGCGCCCTTGTGAAGAGCGACGAGGTGGAGTTCCGCGTAGGCTCCTCGCCCGGGCACGCCACCCACTGCGAGCGGAAGCCGGTTGGGCTCCGCTGCATATACTACGACACCGACGCGATCGTGAACAGCGCCATGGCTCTCCTGGCGAGGGCTCACCGGGTAGAGGTTGAGGAGATCGACGAGGTGGACCACGTAACCTTCTTCGTGTACTGGGACAAGGCAAAGAGGTTCTTCACCGGCGTCCTCCCCTTCGCAACATCGATGGACTTCAGGATAGGGAACCCCAAACACTACTGGGGGTCCGACTGGGCGGCCAAGGTCCTCGAAACCATAGACGGGCCAGGGATATGGCCGCCTAGCCACCGCGGAGCGGTGCCCATAGCGAGGAGGATGATACGCCACGCGCTCTACGGAGAAGAACCCCCGGAGCAGTGCACATGGTACGGCGTAGCCTCCCTGGAGTACTGCCCAGACGAGGTGAGGGAGCTGATAGAAGCAGCCCTCTGCCTATGGGCATACCAGAACGTAGTGAAGCCCAGGGTAGGATAGGAACAGAAACAATCTCTACATAGAGAAGAAAAAGGATAAAAAAATAAAGAAAGGATTTTACAAAGCAAAAATTTTACTCCACCAAGCCGTCTAGCCGCAAAGAAGCGGGTGGTCATAGCATAGAACCATTGGGGATCCCCAAGGAAGCTACCACTCAACGATTTCGTTTATTTTGTCAATGAGCGATCGTAGGGTTATCGGTGTGGCGTACGACACGTTGCGTTTCGGCATGAACGCCACGGGGGCGTCAATGCCGTAGTCCCTACCCTCCACAGTGACCGTGGAGGGCGTTGCAATCAACACAGTTCGCATTGTATGATCGGATACTATCACCGCGGGGTGACCATCGTCGGTCACCGCGGGTTCTAATACCCATTTTATTTTTCCAAAGGTTCGTTTTTCGCACCACCACCGACCGTTGATTTCATAGCATTCAATGGATTTGATAGATGCATCGGCAATTGACCGCAGCACGTTGTACGTGCGTGGTTCAACATACACTATTTCGATTTTGGTTACGGGGAGTTTGGGTTTGATTTGGGTTCGGATTTGATTTGGGTTCGGGTTTGTCATGGAGCACCGCCTTCCCGGGGAGGGGGCTTGTACCCACCTCCCACTCGGGGGCGGTGTGAAGAGGTAAAAATTATGGGATCAAGGGTTTGTTTTTGTAGATCGCCGACACCGCCATGACGAAGGTAACGATTAGTTTCGCAGCATTGATGGCGGTTTTCACCACCGCGTTCACCAGCTTGGATCCATGCCAGTCTTTGGGAAACTTTGCTGTGTAGATAATGTATTGTTTTGGTAATGGGGTGTTATTGACCACCAGCTCCAGCGGTGGGATCTTCGCGTTCACCAGAGTTGGTGGGTTGTTCCACCAGACCTTGATCAGCAACGTCCTGTCATTATCGTTGAACTTTACTTCCTCAGGTATCATTTCTTCCCCCAATGCCACCTCCCAACTCCCCAATACTTCTTCAATTTCTTGAGAGACCATTTCTTCGATTTCCATTACCATTTTCTGAGGCTCGGGCATGGGTATCGCCCCTTCCCGCCCCGCTGGGCCATGTGCCCGCGGGGTCTCGGGAGGGCGAAGAGGGTGAAAAATGGGGTTTGGGTTTTAGGATGTGGATAGGGCTAGGCGCAGAGCAGTTATTATTTCATTGATGTCAGTGGAGCTTAGCGGGCGGCTGGCATAGACGTTGAAGTTTTCAATTGGTTTGCCCGCGGCATGCTCCCAGCGGTAGTAGACGTAGAACTTTATGGGGCTATACTTCTCCTTGGCGTAGCTGAAGGACATTTGCACGCTGTCACCCCGCGTCTCCTTGACTATCGAAACCTGTGCATCGTTGACCGCCCTATAGAAGTCCATATCAGGTATTTTCAGCATCAGTTCAACAATGAGCTT
>QMWY01000201.1 GCA_003661865.1 Thermoprotei archaeon | reverse complement strand
GAAGCCGGGGGATCGCCTGCGTATGCGCCGAGGCGTAGACCTAGAGGGTTTGTGGAGCAGGGTGTCCCTGCTGGAGATCCCCGAGGAGAACCGTGTGGTCAGCAGGCTGGGCGACCCCGTTGAGCTCAGGATGACGGTGGGGCACCACACGCACCTGCTATCGGAGGCTGATAGGTCGAGGCTCGTCGACTCCCTGTACACGGTGTCCCAGGAGTCCGACCGTATGGGGTTCAGGCTTGAAGGGCCTCCACTAGAATCTCTTCGTGGGCTGGGGAGGGTGCCTTCCTTCGCCGTCGACAGGGGGTTCGTCCAGGTGCCTCCCGAGGGCAGGCCCATAATACTCATGGCGGATTCCCAAACTACGGGTGGCTACGCTGTTGTGGGCGTGGTGCTGCCTCCAGACGTTGACCTTCTTGCACAGTGTGTACCGGGTACGCGGGTTAGGCTAAGGTTCATCAACATCTCTACAGCTGAGGAGGTTGTGAGGAGCTACCTGAGCTACTTAGAGAAGCCCCGCACTGAGGAGGTATCGGAGGGTTTCTCGGAGTACGACCTGCATACCTAGGGTGCGGGGGTCGTTCACATCTCGCAAGTTGGGCAGCCCCCGGCGTAGTTCTCCGCTGCGGCGAGGATCTCGTCCTTACCTATGCGGAACCATCTATGGTAGCTCTTATCCTTCACCACTATGGGCTCGGGCACCTGCTTCAGAACCTCCTCCACATCCGCTCCTATCCTCAGCACCTGCTCGCTCTTCGACTTATCTCTGAACACTGTTATGCCTTTGCACCCAAGTCTCCACGCGAGCATGAACACCTGCTCCACTTCCTGCTCCGACGCGTCGTGTCTAAGGTTGACCGTCTTGCTTACAGCATTGTCCACCCATCTCTGGAACACCGCCTGCATCCTGACGTGCCACTCGGGCGCGATCTCGTGGGCGGTCCTCAGAACGTTGCGTAGGGGAGGAGGCACCGCGAACGTGTCGCCCCTCGCCACCTTTATCAGCAGCTCCCGGCTCAGTCTACCGCGCACGCCGAGGGCTCTACGGAGATGCTTGTTGACCTCGAGGAACCTCCCCACAGTGCTCTCACGGACGTAGACCAGGGCGAAGAAGGGTTCGATGCTCGAATTCACGCCGGCTATTATGCTTATGCTCCCCGTGGGCGCTATGGTGGTGACCGAGGCGTTTCGCGTCCCCTTCATCATGTCCCTCCTCAGGTTCTCCCACTCCATCGGCGGTCTATCGGACACGAGCTCCTTAACGTAGTCGCTCACCTGCCTGGGGTCGTAGATCTCCTCGGCGGGCACCTGGGGCTCCCAGTTGAACCTGCCCTTGGCGTGTATGCTCCTCGGGAACTCGGGGTAGGGCCTCCGCTCCTTCGCAAGTTTGTTGCTCGCCCTCCGCGCGTGGTAGGCGATGAACTCCATCAGCTTGTCGGCTAGGTAGAGCGCGCTGTGGCTATCGTAGCGCACGCCTAGCCGGGTCAGCGCATCTGCAAGACCCATAACGCCCAGCCCTATCTTGCGCGTTCTGAGCACAGCCTCCTCGATCCTCCTGTCAGGGTACCACGACATGTCGATGACGTCGTCGAGGAACCTCACCGCGAGCTCGATATCCTTCGCGAGTTCATCCCACTTAATCCTTCCGGGCTCTACATACGCCTCTAGGTTTATGCTGCCCAGGTTGCACGCTTCCCAGGGCAGTAGGGGCGTTTCGCCGCAGGGGTTCGTCGACCTTATCTCGCCCAGCGCCGGGGTGGGGTTGTGCCTGTTAACGGTGTCTATGAAGACCGCGCCGGGGTCCCCACTCCTCCACGCGCAGTGCACGATCAGTTTGAACAGCTCGCGTGCGTCTATGGAGCTCCACGGCTCACACATCCTCAGAGCATCCTCAAGGCTCTTCTCCACGACGTCGGGGCATGTACGTGGGTTGAAGAGGGGCCACTTCCCGCCCTTCTCCACAGCCTCCATGAACTTGTCGTGGACGGCGACGCTTATGTTGAAGTGCTCTAGGGTGGGCTTGTCCGAGCATTTGCTTTCGACGAAGAGCAGTACGTCGGGGTGCCAGTCGTGGAGGATCCCCATCAAGGCCCCTCTTCTCTTACCCCCTTCTTTCACCACCTCCGCGGCGGAGTCGAAGAGCTTCATGAAGCTCGCGGGTCCGCTGCTGAACCCCCCGGTCCCAGCGATGTAGTCGCCCCGCGGTCTAAGAGGTGAGAAGTCGAAGCCTGTTCCAGCCCCCGTCTGCAGGATCGACACCATCGTTCTGAGGGCATCGATTATCTCCTCCATGCTGTCTCCCAGGGGTACTACGAAACACGCCGCCAGCTGGTGCTTCCTGGTGGCGCTGTTCATCAGCGTTGGGGAGTTCGGGAGGAAGCGCAGCCTAGACATGGCCTCGTAGAACTTAGCGGCGTATTCGTGGGGGTCATTCCCGTACCTCGCCTCCGCCAACGCCACAAACATCGCGGTCCTGCGAAAAGCGTCGTCGGGTGTCTCCCTCACTTTACCGTCGGGTCTTCTGAGGAGGTAACGGCTGTAGAGCAGCCGCACAGCCTGGTAGGTAAGCCTCTCCTCCAGCGGAGGTAGGGTCGTGGGGAGCTCCTTACCCGCCTCCGCGTATATACGTCCGAGCAGCAGGTACTTTGCGAAGACGCTCCACCTCTCGTCGACAGAGCTCCAGATCATCGCCACGTGCTCGTAGGCATCCAGCAGCTGCTCCGTGGATGCTTCCCCTATACCGCGTTCTCTGAGAAGTCTCTCGACCTCCCTTCTAAGGAGGTCTAGCCCCTCCTTCGATACCCCTGCACGCTTTACCGCGAACTCCAGTATCTTCTCTATAGACATCTCTTCACCGTAGAAGGTGGTGTTATCAAAAGTTATAGCCTTGTATGGTGTGGCGTTGAAGAAGCAGTATTTTAAAGCGATAACGCAGATCTCAGTTCCTGATGATGAGGCTTACAAGGTATGAACGGTGATTAGGGAACCCGCGGCTGAGCCTCCTTTGAACGGCTGGGTACCCGAGCTCCTTCCTCGAGGAAACACGCCCTGGGCTCCGCAGCGATGGCGTCCGCAGGGTGATGTGTTTGAGAGTTGCCGTCATGTTCAGCGGGGGTAAGGACAGTACCTTCGCTGTCCACTGGGCTTACCTCCACGGTTTCGAGGTGGCTATTCTCCTATCGGTGCTCCCAGTAAGGGGCGATTCCTGGATGTTCCACCGACCCATGGTGGTGTACACGGAGCTCCAGGCAGAGGCGATGGGGTTTAGACACATGCTGGTTAGGGTCAGCGGTGTGAAGGAGAGGGAGGTTGAGGAGCTTGCCCGGGTCTTGAGGGTTGTCAGGGACGAGTTCGGTGTTGAAGGTATCGTGTTAGGGGCTCTGCTAAGCGATTACCAGCGTATGAGGGTGGCGTTGGTGTCGGAGGAACTGGGTTTGAAGATGTTCGTGCCCCAGTGGGGGGTGAACCAGGCTGAGTACATGAGGATGCTGGCGAGG
>QMWY01000200.1 GCA_003661865.1 Thermoprotei archaeon | reverse complement strand
CCCCATTCTCGACCCCGACCCACCCACGTCTCTTAGCCCAGCCCAGGGCTATGCCGAAGAGCTCCTTCCCCATAACCCTGATGATCATCTGTATGGGGGCCCTACCCCCATGCTCCCTTAGCAGGGCTACGAGCCTCTCCTCAGGTAGCGCCTCGGTATACCTCAACCCTTCCTCTGTTGTTTGCGCGTGAAGCACCTCGATATCCTCTACATCGATCAGGCCTCTTGACCTTAGGAGCTCCGCTATCGACATAACAGTGGTTAGGGGTACGCCGAGATCCCTAGAGGCCTCCTCCGCCCATGCTTCCCTCCGCTCAACTAGGTAGCGTAGAAGAAGCCTCTCGTTCCTCGATAGGGGAGGCTGAACAATAACACATCACCACGGAGCTTCTCGGAGGTACGGTAGAGGTGTAAGGGTTTAAAAACTGAACTCTTCACCAGGCTTCAGAATCACTACCTCGGTACCCAGTCCCCTCTCCCTAACGAGCTTCCTGAACTCCTCCGGGTCGACCCTGATCACGTCGAAGGTGTTGTAGTGCATCGGTATCGCGTACCTGGGCTTGAGGAGCTCAACAGCCTTAGCAGCCTCCAGAGGCCCCATGGTGAAGTGCCCGCCTATAGGCAGCAGGGCCACGGTGGGCCTGTAGAGCTCGCCTATGAACCGCATCTCGGCAACAAGCCCCGTATCCCCTGCATGGTACACGGCCTTACCCTCACTCATTATCACCACGCCCGATGGGTCCCCGATCGTTGCTGAGTGGTTCGCAGGTGTAAACACCAGTGTGAGGTTGCCGAGCTTCACAGGCCCACCTATATTTGTCCCTACAACCCTGTTCTGCGCCCCTGCCTTCTCACCTAGGTGGTTCGCAAGTTCGTATACGGCGGCTAGCTTCGAGTACCTGTAGTGCTTGAGGAGCTCAACAGCCTCACCTACGTGGTCCCCGTGGTCGTGGGTGACCACTATGAGGCTCAGCTCAGCATAGTCCCTGAAGAACTCATCGACGCTCTTGTACGGGGATAGGGGGTTCGTGATCCACGGGTCAACAGCTATGACGTGGCCCCCGAGCTCTATTATGAAGGTGGAGTGTCCTAGCCATCTCAGCTTGGCCATAGCAGAACACCCGCGGTTAGTAAACCCGTCTAACCCTTATATACGCTTCAATGGAGCTTGTAGGCGGGTCGCCGCGGTTGGATGAAGAGGTCTTTGAGAAGTACATGAAGGCGGGCGAGATCGCGGCGAGGGTCAAAAACGATGTTCTGAACAGGGTCAGGCCCGGTATGAGGCTCATCGACATAGCGCGGTTTGTGGAGGATAGGATAAGGGCGTTGGGCGGACAGCTCGCCTTTCCATGCAACCTCTCCGTAGACAGTACCGCTGCTCACTACACCCCCGAGCCCCCGGATACCGACGTCGTTGAGGAGAGCAACGTCTTAAAGATGGACCTCGGGGTCCACGTGGATGGCTACATAGCCGATACCGCACTCACCATATCGTTTGACCCCCAGAACGAGCCCCTCATCGAGGCCACCCGTAGAACCCTTGACGAAGCGCTGAGAAGCATTAGGCCAGGGCTCAGCTTCTACAAGCTCGGTGGCGTTATCGAGGATACGGCGCGTAGCTACGGCTTCAACACTATTAAGAACCTGAGCGGCCACAGCCTCGGGCACTACCAGATCCACGCCGGGGAGGTCATACCGAACCATAGGGATAGGCTAACCCGGGGCTCCTTTAGGGATGGAGGTGCGTATGCCATAGAGCCTTTCCTCACGCCCGGTATAGGGCTTGTTGCGGATAGCGATAGGGTCACCATATACGCCCTCAGACCGCGGGGCAAGCTCAGAAGGCTTAGCGAGGAGGAGCGCAGGCTCTTCGAGCGCATACTCGGCGAGAGGAGGGCTCTTCCCTTCACGCTCCGCTGGTATGCGGAGGGCCCCGAGGAGTACTACAGGCTTAAGGAGGTTGTCGAGGGTCTTGCGAGGAGGGGCTACGCGATAGAGTACCCAGTGATGATAGAGGTTAGTGGGGAGAGGGTAGCGCAGTTCGAGGAGACCGTGGTTATATACAGGGGGGTGGTCTACGTCACGACGCGGAGCGGCTACAGCTGAATAAAAAATTAAGCTTCCTACGCCTCACACCCCTTGTGAGGAAGCCGGTGTGCAGGGGTTCGCATTGCTGGAGATTCTGATGGGTAACGCGGGCGATATATGGAACCAGATCCTGACGCTTATAATAACCATAGTGATAATCCTCAACTTCATGACAGACCTCCCGCAGCGTGCACAGACCGCTAGGTACTCTAAGAGCGCCGCCCAGAGGCTCGCCCAGCTGGAGGCCCTGGTTCTTGAGGGGAAGCGGAGGGCTGCTAGGTACCTAGCGAAGCTGGGGGCCCCGAACTCCTACGACATGGTTGAGGAGTTCTCCGAGAACTTCTTCAGGATCCAGCCCGTGGAGATAGAGCCCACCGATATCATCAGGAGGCTCGACCACATCATAAGAACCCAGGAGAAGGATGCCGAGGCGTACGTGAAGGCGAGGCTCAGCGGGATTAGCGACGCCGCTAGGAGGAATGCCATGGTCACGCTCTCGATAGCCGGTGCCCTGCATACGGTGTACAAAGTGCTGCGCCACTACTACCTCATCGGGAGGAAGTACGACAACTGGGTTCTCCTCATGCAGCTATCCATGCTCCTACCCCAGTACCTAAAGGAGCTCGTGCCCTACGTGAAGGCCATAGACGCGATCATGCAGGGGGTGCCGATAGGCGATGGCGTCGGGCCGATGGTCGCTAACATGCTCCTAGGGCTATCCGAGCGCAGGGAGGTCGTCGAGGATACCGTGGTGGGGGTTACCGAGGTCGATGGGAGGAGGGTCTACGTGATCAAGGCTGCCGGGCCCGGAGCCAACGTTGGGAAGCCCGGCAAGGCCGTGGCGAAGGTGGCGGATGAACTGGGGTGCAGGATCACCAGGATAATAACTGTTGACGCGGCCCTCAAGCTCGAGGGTGAGGAGACGGGAACCGTTTCAGAGGGCGCAGGGGCTGCCATAGGCGATCCCGGCCCTGAGAAGATCGAGATCGAGAGGACCGCCGTTAGGTGCAGCGCCCCCCTCGGTGCGGTTATCGTTAAGATGAGCAATGAGGAGGCAATAACGGCCATGAAGAGGGAGATCGCCGAGGCGGCACGCAAGGCCTATGAACAGGTCCTGAGGATCATAAGGAGTAGGACCCGGCCTGGGGACAACGTGATCGTTGTTGGTATAGGCAACACCCTTGGTGTGTGGTGATGCCCGCGCCTCCTAGGCTCCAGCTCGACCCCTTCACCCTCATACTCCTGGCGCTGATCCTCGTAAGCCTAGTTCAGCTAGCCATAACGTACTTCAGCAGGAGGCGCGAGCAGCCCGAGCCCCAGTACGTGTACAGGAAGCTCATCGTGTGCACATCAACGGGTGAGCAGCGCGTTGAGAACTTCGAGGCGGGGGACTTCGTAGGCAAGGT
>QMWY01000199.1 GCA_003661865.1 Thermoprotei archaeon | reverse complement strand
GGTATAGTATGCCCTTGAGTATCATTATCACTACGAAGTTGTCGGTGTACACTGAGTTCTTGTATAGCGGGTCTTCGAATGGTAGCCAGCCGCAGGCCCTAACACCCTCGAGCACCGGGTTGTTCCCTAGCCTCTCCCACAGCGGTATGATCGGTAGGAAGTCGTTGAAGGCCAGGGCCATCTTGGCGAAGGCCTCCTTCTGCTTCTCGATGTCGAAGCTCTTACCCATATCGATGAGGAGCTTGGTGGCGTTGACCTTGCCGTACTTCGTGTCCCAGATCATCGGCAGGCCCATTCCTATGAGCCCGGTGCCAAGGTACTCCTTCTGGTTGTACATGTTGAACACTGAGTCGTAGGACATGAATGGGTGTGGGTGGCCGGTGCCCCAGAACTGTATAGCCATTACGAACCTGCCGTTCTGTATCTCGATGGGCTCCTGAGTGAACGTCACTGCTCTTAGCGTTACCTTTATGCCGAACTTGGTTAGCTGCGAAGCTACGTTCTGCGCTGTGGCTGCCCAGTCGGCATACTCAGCCGGGTACATCAGCTCGAGCTCTAGTGGCTTGCCCTTCCAGTACCACACACCGCCCTTCTTCTCAAGACCAATGCTCTTGAGGAGCTCCTCAGCCTTCTTCGGGTTGTAGCTGTAGTCCTCAAGCTTCTTCAGGTCCTCGGGCTTCATCCAGTTGAGGGTTATGAGCTCAGGCACACCGGTGAAGTACTTCACGGGCTTGCCGGAGAGCCCTAGGGATACAAACCCGGTCTCGGTCTTGTTGATGGCATAGGCGATGGCCTTTCTAAACTCCTTCTTACTGAACAGCTCGCCGTACTCCTTATGCTTGTAGTTGAAGTAGATCGCTGGGCCGAAGTAGGTCGGCGGCCTCAGGATCTTGATACCTATCTTCCTGAACTGCTTCTCGGTAGCAACGGGGAACCCATGGGTTGCGTAGTCAACCTTCTTCGCCAGGACCAGCGGGGTTATCACCGGGGTCTCTCCGTTGTAAACCCTGATCCAGTCGAACTTGGCGTACTTAGCGAAGTAGCTCTTCGGGTTCTTCTTCAGCCAGAGCTCAGAGTCGGTTATGCTGGGGACGTCGATCATGTAGGGCCCGGTAACAAGCATCTCCTTGGGTCTGAACTTGTTGAACTCCTGCAGGAGCTTCTGCATCTCCTCAGACTTCCTATCCTTGCCCTGCTTCAGAAGCTCCTCAACCTTATCGCAGTACTCGTGGTACGTCTTATAAGCCCTGACATTGGTCCTTATGACGTACCTCTCCAAGATTATCGGGGACACGGGGCTGGTGATGTGGAACACAACGGTGTAGTCATCGGGGGTCTCTATCCTCTTCGGGTCCACGTAGTTGAACAGTGCGTGGCCCATCATATAGAGTATCAGCCAAGTGCACTTCACATCCTTAGAGGTGAACGGGGTGCCGTCGTTCCACACAACACCCTTGCGAAGGTGTACAGTGAAGGTCATGGTGCTCTTATCGAACTTCCAGTCTGTTGCCAGGAGCTTTATCCAGCTGCTGTTGTGCCATATGTACATCCCCAAGGGCATCTCCATCAGGTCCCAGTAGATGCCGAGGGTGATGGCGTTGGTGACGAAGGTGTTGAAGTGGCCCTGGGGAGGCACTAGGTATGGATAGGCGGCGGCGAAGTAGTTCTTACGCTCCTGAGCCGACGCCATCGGGAGGGCTACGGATGTAACTATGATACCTACGAGTAGTACGCCTAGCAGCAGAGTTGAATACTTAGCCCTAGGAGTCATCCAACCACACCCTAGCCAACTTCAGCCTCAAATATATTCTGCCGAGAAATAAAGGTTTCGTCACTGCATATCGGATCAGTTAAAAACGCCTTTACAGTCTAGGTATGGCCACCCCGTTTTTATGCTCAGCTGCTATGTAGAGCCCTGGTGCGAAGCGTGCCCCGGTTCAAGCTGGGTGTGAATAGGTGGAGCTACCCAAGCTCTGTGAAGCTCGAGGATGCCCTAAGGCATGCGGCGAGGACGGGGTTCGACTTGTTTGAACCTGCTGTAGAAGAGGACGATCTGAGGCTCCTGGGTAGGGATGAGTTCGACCGTAGGTGGAAGGGTCTTGGCGAGCTCGCGTCATCTCTAGGGATAGGTATCGAGACTGTTGCAACGGGCCTGTTCTGGAGGTACAACCCCCTGGTGGATAGCAATGCCGGGGTTGTTAGGAGGATCGTTGAGGCTGAGGCTAGGGCTGCCAACATACTAGGCGCCAAGGTGATCCTCGTTGTCCCCGGGCTGGCGGTCCCTGAGATGGGGTATGATGAGCAGCTTGAGAAGCTCAAGCGTGTGTGGAGGGCTCTGGCACCGATAGCTAGGGAGTACGGGGTTAGGATAGGTGTTGAGAATGTGTGGAATAGGCTTCTCGCAGGCCCGCTAGAGATGAAGTGGTTCCTAGAGGACCTAGAGCCCGAGGTCTTCGGTGCTTACTTCGATGTGGGGAACGTGCTGCCCCATTCCATGCCTGAGCACTGGATAAGGCTTCTCAAGGGTAGGATCGTGGCGGTGCACGTCAAGGACTTCTACATACCTCCAACACTCGACGGGCTCAGGTTCGGGGTACCGCTTACGGGTAGTATCAACTGGCCCGGTGTGAGGAGGGCTCTTGAGGATGCGGGGTACAGCGGCCCGATCACTGCGGAGGTGCCCCCGTACCCAGGCGATCCTTACAAGGCTGCTGAGGACACCCTCACAGCGCTTAGGAAGATATTTGGCTGAGGCAGGCCCGTAAAACGGTCAGCCCTCTTTTCCTCCCCTAGCCGCTGAGCACTATCTTCTTAACCAGGTTGAGAACCTCTACCTGGTCCCCCCTAGCCCTAGCCTCCTCAACCCTATCCCTGATCCTGTAGATCGCCAGCGCCTTCTTCATAGCGTTCGCGAACAGCTCCTTGGAGAGCCTCATCGCCTTGACTGGCTCCGCCCTATAGGTGAACTGGTCCAGTACGTACCACCCGTCGTAGCCGGTCTCGATCGTTGCTAGGAGGAAGTCTATCAGCTGCCACAGGTCCCCGGTGCCCACGATCCTATCCTCGTCGTTGCTATGGGTCTTCGCGGCGTTTATGTGTATCCCGACGATAGGAACTCCTAGGAAGTGCGTTAGATGAACCGTGTACCCCGGCTCCACAGCGTACATAAGCTCGTGGCCGTAGTCTATGACGACGCCAACGACCTTCTCCCCAAGCTCCCTATTCACGGCAGCCGCTATGGCCGCCGCTGCGTGGGTTGTGGGGACGATCATGTTGCCCTCCCTAGGCTCCTTAGGCTTTGCCTCAACCCCCAGCTTAAGGCCCATGTCCGCGGCTGCCGATGCGAGCTCTAGAAGCCCCCTGTAGAACCTATCGATGGCCTTCCCGTACCCAACCTCTAGGCTGTAGTCCCACCCATCCTGCCCGGGCCAGATGGAGGCGACCCCCGCCCCCAGCGCCTTAGCAACCTCAAGACCCTCCCCATGGACCTCCAGCGCCCTCCTACGCACATCCC
>QMWY01000198.1 GCA_003661865.1 Thermoprotei archaeon | reverse complement strand
GCTACGAGAAGCTGGACAGCCTGATAAGGCACGGCGCGGGATGGCTTAATGACGTGGGCCTGCTCATAATAGACGAGGTGCATTTCATGGGCAACAGGGAGAGGGGCTCGTCAATAGAGGGGTTCGCCTCCGAGCTGATGGCGACCAGGGATCCGCAGATCATAGCCCTCTCTGCCACCGTGGGCAACCCCGAGGAGCTGGCAGAGTGGCTGGGGGCCGAGCTGGTAGTGGACGGATGGAGGCCAGTCCCGCTCAGGAAGGGGGTTCTGGCCAGGCGCGGGTCTGGGATGGTGCTGTACATGGAGGACGGATCCAAGTACGCACTAAAGACATCTAGCATAGAGAACCTCGTAATAGGGCTTATGGGGGAGGGGGCTCAAGTATTGGTGTTCAGGGCAACTAGGAGGATGGTCGAGACGACAGCCAAGAAGATAGCAAAAACGATCAGCGGCGATGAAGCTGAGGAAGTCGCGGACGGGCTGGAGCTGATAAAAATACCCAGGTATGAGAGGGCCACACTCAGGCACCTAGTCAGGAAGGGAGTAGCCTTCCACCATGCAGGCCTACACCCAGCAACGAAGAAGTTCATAGAGGACTCATTCAGAGAAGGACTGATAAGGTGCATAGTGTGCACCTCGACGCTCGGCGCCGGGATTAACACGCCCAGCAAGTACGTGATAGTATGCGATTTGATAAGGAGGGGGCTTAATAGTGCGGAGCCAATGAGCAGGATAGAGGTGGAGCAGTTCCTAGGCAGGGCCGGAAGGCCGGGTTACGACAAGATAGGCGTAGGTCTGATATATGCGAAGGACATGCCGCCCGAAGAGGTTGTGAGGAGGTACTTATCAGGCGGACCGGAGGAGATAAGATCTCCACTCGGTGAAGACATGTACCACTTCCTGCTGGGCAAGCTGTCAGCTAGGAGGAGGAGAAGCGAACTGTTCTCAATCGTAGGCAGAACGCTGTATGCCAAGCAGAACAGCGGCGCTATAGCTGATGTAGATAGGAGGCTCGGAGTGCTTATCAGGTACGGGCTAGTTAGGGAGGACGGTGGATGGATTGAGGCAACGGATCTCGGGAGGAGGATAGCCCAGCTCTACATAAGGCCCAGCACGGCGGCGGTGATGATCAGGATCATAAGGTCACAGAGCCTAAGCCCGACCGAGATATTCTACCTGCTGTCGTGCACGGAGGACGGCAGGAGGGCGTACCCGAGGGACTTCGACGTGTCCGTGCCGGAGGGGTTCGTCGAGTCGATATCCATGTCGCTCGGGGGGCTGGACACGCCCCAGAGCAGGAGCGCGTACTACACGGCGATGATACTGACCGAGTGGATCGAGGAGGTGGACGATGGCATGATAATGCAGAAGTACATGCTGGCCAGCGGGGACTTCATGTCGGTCAGGAGCGTGGCCGAGTGGCTCACGTACTCGCTAATGGAGCTCGCAAAAGTCATTAGGGCCGGAACAGAGAAGTTCGAGGTGCTGTACTACAGGACCAAGTACGGGGTCAGGGCGGAGCTCGTGCCCATAGCAAGGATAGGGCTCAACAGGAGGAGGGCCAGGGCGCTGTACGAGGCTGGGTACAGGAGCGTGGAGGACGTTGCGGCCGAGGATCCGTCCGTGCTGAGCGGGGTGCTCGGGGTAGGCAGGAGGACGGCGGCCAGGATAATAAGGTCTGCAAGGAGGATCGCGGGGGCGGGGTGACGTGGAGGATCCCGTACTCGCGTACGCCCCGGTATTGGTGAAGGTGTACTCCGACGCCGTTACGAAGCTGTTCAGCAGGCCGTCTAGGCTGGCTGGCATGAGGGCCAGGTTCCTTAGGATGTTCGAGGTGGACATGGACATGGCCGCGCGGTACCTGATATGGGAGCTGTCGGACATGTTCTCGCTGCCCAGACCGAGGGCGTACCTAGTAAGAGACAGGAGGTTCAGGCTGTGGGGCCTAGTGATAGCTAGGCTGGGCTGGTACTCCCGCCGTGAAATAGGTGTGTCCGTGTCGGCCGCGTCGGATCCGTACGGGCTGATGGAGACCGTCGCCCACGAGTTCTTCCACTACCTGGTCGAGTCGAAGGCCGGGAGCGGGTACCGGCGGGCTAGGCGCCACTGGCTGGCTAGGTCCGTGGAGGACGCGCTCGCGGAGAGGTTCGCTAGGCTGGTCTCGGGGAGGTGCGGCCCTTGATAAGGCTCAGGGGCATCCAAGAGAGGGCGCTGAAGGAGCTGGTGGACGGGATGGACAGCTACAGCGTGTTCTCGCTGCAGATGCCCACTGGGTCGGGGAAGACCCTGATAGGCCTGATGTTCAGGTACTCCTACGGGTACAGGGTTCTCGCCTCCGTCAGGACTAGGAACCAGCTCATGCCGTACGTGAGGGACTCCGTCAAGTTCTTCTCGTCAATACCGTCCATCCACCTAAACAAGGGCAGGGTGTGCCTGCACATGAGCACGGAGGACACGGAGCTGATAAGGTGCTCCTCGTGCCCAAACAGGCTGATCACCGTGTCCGCGCTGCCCGACATAGCCGAGAAGGCTAGGTCGCTGCTGGTAAGGGCGGTAAGGGAGACCGGCATAAACGACCCGTACGTCCTGGTCGAGAGGCTGTGGTCCGGCAAGGATCCGTCGACCGCGGTGTGCCCGTACCAGCTGTTCAACTTCCTGGACGGATCCATGCTTGTATGCACCTACCCGTTCCTGATATACCCGTACCTGAGGGTTCACCTGATAAGGTACAGGCCCGAGGTGCTGATAGTCGACGAGGCGCACAACCTGGAGGACAGCTTCAAGACGGCGTGGAGGAGCATAACGTACGATGCAATAGCAAGGGCCAGGGAGGAGCTGAGGGAGTACGAGTCGGCGACCGGCGACCCAGCAGACGAGGCGCACGAGCTACTCAACCTAGTGGAGTCGTGGTTCCTAGGGGTCAGCAGGAGGTACGGGCACGTGGAGGAGAAGGTGATCAGAACCGAAGAGTACCCGGAGGTCGTCACGGACAGGGGGTACGGGTCGCTCCTGGAGGCGTACTCGTCCGTGGTCGGCAGGGTGGTGAGGTACAAGAAGTCTAGGTACAGGCGGAGGAGGGTTAGGTTCTTCAACTACAGGGTGCTAGCGTTCCTAGACCTGCTGTCCAAGGTTTACCGGGGGGACGAGGATCTGGTCCTAGTGCTGGACAAGGGCAGGGCGGAGCTGAGGAGGTACAGGCTCAGGTCGCTGTTCAGCCAGCTCTTCGGCCCGTTCGAGGGCTCGAAGGTGATACTGATGAGCGGCACCATGCCGTCCAAGAACTACCTGGTGAGGGTGTGGGGCGTGCCGAGCGAGGAGCTCAAGGTGATAGACCTAGGGACTAGGTTCGGCAGGTTCAGGTGCAGGTTCGAGCACGGGGTGTCCAGCAAGTACGAGTACAGGGGGGACGGCATGTACTCCAAGTACTCGTCGCTCGTCGAAAAGGTGTACTCGGGAGCCGCCAAGAGCGTGCTCGCAGTGGCCCCCTCGTACGAGTTCGCTAGGGAGGTGGGGAGGAGGCTG
>QMWY01000197.1 GCA_003661865.1 Thermoprotei archaeon | reverse complement strand
TGTACTTCTCCTCTCTAGGCAACTCTACAGTTTCTCCACTCACTATGCTCTTCACGGTGAAGGCTGTTAGGGTTGCCACTATGTCTTCTGGTCTAAGACCCCTCCTCAAACCCTCCTCAACAACCCGCTGCGTAAAGTGCCTTCCGAACTCCTCCCTCCCCGTGGTCTTCGGGGGTGGTGCTCTTACGAAGGGGTGCTGCATTAGCTTCTCGAGAAGCTGCTCATCGACGGTTCCGCGAGACGCCAGCCCCCCATCCACATCGTACTGGAGTTCACCCCTTGTCAGTATCCTAACAGCCCCGTCGATCATCATGTTCCCGGGTCCTGTATCGAACGCGTATACGTCCCCTAGCCTCGGATTCGGGGGTAGGACTGTTACGTTTGCGATCCCACCTATGTTCTGCACAGCCCTTCCGCGCCGAGGGTGGGATAGGAGGGCGTAATCCACATACGCTATTATCGGTGCTCCCTCGCCACCAGCAGCCACATCCCTAACCCTGAAGTCACCAACGGTCAGTACACCCGTGTACTCGGCGATCACCGCAACGCTTCCAAGCTGTAGGGTACACCGTTCCCGGATCCCGTTCACCGATGCGCAGCGGGGGGCGTGGTAGACTGTCTGGCCATGAGAAGCCACTAAGTGCACCTCGCGCCTATCGATCCCGAGCCCCCCGAGGAGCTCGTTGACTGCAGACGCGAATTCCCTGGCGATAGCGAAGTTCAGGACACAGGTGGACTTAGCATCGCCCGTCTCTAGGTAGCGCAGAACAGCTCTCCTAAGCTCGCTGGGGTACGGACGGAGGTGCTTGCCGATGATCCTGAACCTCATGCCCCTCCCATGACCCCTGAGCTCCGCTAGGACGGCATCTACGCCATCGGCGCTGGTCCCCGACATCAGCCCCACGACAAGCCTATCGTCGAGCTCTGAGATGTGGCGCAGCCTACCCATGAGGTTCAGTATACACCACCCCTACACCCTCTTCACAGAGGAGAACACGGCGTTGTGTATAAGCGGCCTAGCCCTAGCTATCTCCCTGTTCCCACGGCTTGGGTGAACACGGTTTGTGAGGAGCACAACCACGAGATCCAGCTCCGTGTCGACCCAGAGCGATGTCCCTGTAAAGCCTGTGTGCCCAAAACACCTACCTGGTGTTGCTAGGTCTCCAGCAGCTGATTGCCTACCATCGTAAACCCACCACCCGAGGCCATAGCTCCTATCACCTGTTGACCAGGCCCTCCACATGGTACGTACATACCTAGGCGGCAGCACATCGTCTGAGACACCCCTGTACGCCTCGAGGAGCCCCTGGGCTAGGAGCCCGACTTCGTAAGCTGTTGAGAACAGCCCCGCATGGCCCGACACGCCGTCCATGGCCCTGGCGTTCTCGTCATGCACAACCCCCACGAGGGGCTCCCCATCCACCACCTCCGTCGCCGCGATCTCGCTGCGGCTGAAGCCGTGCCTGAGGGGGTTGAAGACCGTGCGCTTGAGGCCCAGGGGCTTCGCTACTAGAGAGCTGAAGAGCCTATCCAGCCTCTCACCCGCGGCCCTCTCAACAACCGCTGTTAGCACGACGAACCCAAGGTCGCTGTAGATAGCCTGCCTACCGGGCTCGTAGCTCGGGAAGGCCCGCAGGGCCTCGGCCATGACCCCTTCCCGGGTGGTGGCGTAGCGGTATAGGGGGAGCCATGGGGGTAGCCCGGAGGAGTGGGATAGCAGCATCCAGAGCTCAACCCTCTCCTTGTAGCTGCTGGGCCCAGCAACAGTATTGCGGAACTCGGGTAGGATCTCGACGACTCTCTGCCTCAGGTGCAGAACCCCTTCAGCCACGAGCCTGCCCACTATAAGCGAGGTGGCCAGGGGCTTTGTGAGGGAGGCTAGGTCGAAGAGGGTATCCCTGCTAACGGTCCTTCTACACGGCTCGATCTCAGCAAGCCCAACAGCCTCGTGGAGAACTATGCGCCCCCTACGAGCAACTAGGAGCACCGCACCGGGAAACGCCTTCCCTACAAAGCTCTTGAGCAGGTCGCGAACTCTTTTGAGACGACTCGCTGAGAATCCGAGCCCCTCGGGATCGCCCTCCGCCAGCTCGGGCATGTGCAGCACCTCCGAGCCCTAGCCATCTCGGGATAAATACTGTGGAGCCCTTTATAGAGAAGCCGTGGCGGCTGCGGTGGGCTTCATGGGCTATGTGCGTGTGTTCATAGACCTCGACAACACCCTAGTTGTCAACCCCATGGGTCGCTACGTCTTTCCACGGGTCTACGCCGAGGTTGGGAGCTACCTAGGGATCGAGCCTAGCCGGGTCAGGAATGCTCTTGTAGAGGAGCACCTAAGGAGGGTATCTAGCGATCCCATACACGCGTATGACTGGGATTACATACTGGGCATAGTCCTCAGCAAGCTAGGCTACCCCCGCCGCATAGATCTGCTATCCATGCACGAGGAGACCTGCCACCTAGTTGAGGTGCTCGATGGGGCTCCTAGGGTGCTTGAGGAGCTTGTGTCTATGGGTGTGCAGGTGGTTCTAGCAACCAACGGTCTGTGGAGGTACCAGAGGTGCGTTGTTAGGAACGCGGGGATCGCGGAGTACATAGACGCTGTGCTAACACCCGATTCGGTGGGGGCCCTCAAGAACTCGAGGAGGTTCTTCTACATACTGAGGCCCGTAGACACCATGATCAGCGTGGGGGACAACCCCGTCTTCGACATCTACTTCCCATCGCTCTTCGGGCTCGAAACTGTGTATGTTAAGAGAGGTAGGGGAGGGGGCGAGATCTACATGAAGGCCCTTGGTATAGCCCCGGAGGAGGTCAGGCCCACGGCCGTGATCAGCAGCCTAGCCGAGCTACCCAGTGTTGTGGAGAGCCTCATAGGTGGGGACTCTTGATAGTGGTTAGGGGCTGCAGCCTCTATATAGGTGGGTTGAAGGCGTCGTCGATAGCCGAGGAGTTCGGGACCCCGCTATACGTATACGACGAGGATACCGTGGCTAGACGCGCCGAGGAGGTGCTATCGTCTACGAGGGGCGTGGTCTCCCAGGTGCTCTACTCGTTAAAGGCCAACCCGAACCCCTACATAGCACACACCCTCTACTCCATGGGTCTCGGGCTGGAGGCTGTTTCTCCTGGGGAGGTCATCCTAGCAGTGAGGCTCGGCGCCGACCCCTCTAGGATCATGTTCACAGGGAGCAGCGTATCCCTAGAGGATCTCGAGATCGTTCTGGGGTACGGGGTCGAGGTAAATGTAGACTCTGCATCAGCTGCGAGGAAGCTCTGCAGGCTCGGTTACCGCGGTGCTGTTGGTGTTAGGGTGAACCCCCGCTTCGGCGCTGGGTACCATAGGTACACCGTAACCGGGGGTCGTAGGGTTAAGTTCGGCGTTGCGATGGATGAGCTCAGGGGTGTTGTTGAGGAGCTCAGGAGCTGTGGCATAGCCGTTAAGAGGCTCCACGCGCATATGGGCTCAGGGATCTCCGACCCCGGGATGTACCTAGAGCTTCTGAAGCTCCTAGTAAGGCTGGCACG
>QMWY01000196.1 GCA_003661865.1 Thermoprotei archaeon | reverse complement strand
GGGCTCTACCGAGCTAGATAAGAGGTTTAGCTGCTACCACCGTGTCATAACAGGGTATTTTGAAGAGTCCGTAGTGAAGATCCTGCCTGCGCAACCCGGTAACCTCCATGACGCTTCATGCCGGGTGTAGAGAGACAACTACTTATATCCCCGCTATCAACGATCTAGCGGCGAGAGCCATGCCCAAGCCCGTTGTCGACCTAGATAAGTGCACTGGTTGTGGCACCTGCGCCTCCTCATGCCCCCAAGGCGTTCTAGAGGTCAAGGAGGGTAAGGCGCAGGTAGTGAACCCCGACGCCTGTATAGGCTGCAGGGTATGCGAATCCGTGTGCCCAGCAGGAGCAATAAAGGTAACGGACTGAAGACCTAAAACACCCATTTTTTATGAATGTTCTTCAGTCCTCACGAGGCTCATCATATTCAAGCTTCAGACCTTCTCTCTCATCACCCGCCTCGGCTTCGAAGAGGTCAACGGGCTCTATATGCACAACGACATCTATACCAAACCTCTTACTCAGCACCTCCTCGATCTTGTTGGAGATCGCGTGGGCCTCCCCAACAGATTTCTTGGGGTCTACACCCACGACTATATCTCCCTGGTAACGACCTGCCGCAACGTACCTAAGCCTCAGCCTCTTAACCTTGACTCCGGGGATCTTCTCTACCTCGCTCACCACCTTACGAACTATGCTTGTGGGCGGAGCTACATCGCCTACCCTCTCCATGAAATCCCTAGATACATCATAGAGCTCGTAGAATAGGTAGAGTGTTATCACGCACGCACCCGCGAGATCTATTGCGTAGCTGAGCAGTGCACCGCCGAGAGATGCCCCCAGCACGGTCGCCCCCTCGATCAATTCGCTGGCAGTGAACACGCTGTACGGCGCAAAGAACGAGCCAGCGCTGCGGGCCACCACTATGGCGCCTCCGTAGAACAGCATTCCCACGGCAGCTGCTGCAGGTGCTCTCACATCAACGCTGTACTCCCCTGCAAACAGTATCTCGGCAACAGCTAACCCCGCGACGAAGGAGTAGGTTATGAGCGTTACAAAAGCACCTCCCAGACTAAGCTTGTAATGCCCGTAGTGATGATCCTCGTCGGGTGGTACGAGGCTCTTGCGGTAGTAGTATATCGTGCCTCCAAGCGCCAGCAAGTTCGCTACAGAGGTTAGGGCATCCACCATGAGAGCCCTGGAGCCGTATAGAACTCCCCCCAGGATCTTAGCTAGGGCGCCCCCCAGAGCTAGGAGTACCACCAGTACCAGCTTACCGCCCCTCATGCTGCTCCCAGCGCTCACTCACCACACCGCCATAGCGCTAGAAGGTGATGAGAAGGTTAATGAGCGTTGCTCGGGGGACCAAATTAATCTAGAACAGCGTGGTGACGACCCTAAGACTACACCGAGCCGCTATAACCATCGATGATCTCTGCGCATCTTGTTCAGCACCACGAACATACTCCCAACAACGAGGTGCACGGCTACTTCAGTAAAACGAAGACGGGTGAAGAGAGGAAGAAGAAAGAGTATTGAGTAAAATGCCCTTCGTAAATGGGTAGTGTTAGCCGAAGCCGGGCTTCCTAACCTTGACAACGTCCTTGTTGACCAGCGTTGGCGGTATCTCTCCTTTGTAGAACGCTATCAGGTTCTCAGCTACGAGCTCGGCCATGCGGTGGCGCGTCTCGTAGGTAGCGCTCCCTATGTGCGGCAGCAACACTACGTTTTTGAAGGCTGTTATCGGGTGGTTAGGGTCTAGAGGCTCGCTCTCGTGTACGTCGAGCCCGGCGCCTGCTATCCACCCTTCTCTAAGGGCTTTCGCCAGCGCCTCGGTGTCTATCACCGCTCCTCTGGCGGTGTTTATGAGGAGAGCGCTCCTCTTCATCTTCTTTAGCCTCTCCTCGTTGATCATGTGGTAGGTCTCCTTCGTCAGCGGGACGTGGATCGTCACGATGTCCGCTTCCTGGAGCAGCGTGTCGAGGTCCCTGTACTCCACGCCTAGTTTCTTCTCGAGGTCCTCCCTCCTATTCCTATCGTAGTATATGACCTTCATACCGAACGCCTTAGCTATCTCAGCAACCCTGGAGCCTATCCTTCCAAGCCCTATTATACCCAAAGTCTTGCCCTTAAGCTCGACGCCCAGCATCATCTTAGGGTGCCATCCCGTCCGCAGCCTCCACCACTCGCCCCATCTAACGAAGTGGTCAGCCTCGACAATCCTCCTGGCAACAGCCATCAACAAAGCCCACGTGAGCTCGGCCGTTGCCTCGGTCAAGACTCCCGGAGTGTTCGTGACGTATATACCCAGCCTTGTTGCGCACTCGACGTCTATGTTATCGTAGCCTACTGCGTACTGGGCAATTATCCTCAGCTTCTTCGCTTGCTGCAGCAGGTTGCAGTCGATCTTGTCCGTTAGCAGGGTGGCGAGAGCATCCACCTGCTTGGACTTCTCGAGCAGTACCTCGTATGGTGGTGGCTGGTACCTGTCCCAGACCTCTACATCGTAGTACTCCTCGAGCTTCTTGATGACGTCGGGGAAGAGCTCCCGCGTTATGAAGAGCTTAGGTTTAGCCAGGTTTCCTCACCTCGGTCACACTACACAGTACTGAGATTTAAGTGATGAGGTTCCAGATCCCTATCCCTGCGTAATCCTGCGACATGCATATAATCTCAGCTTGGTTAACTCTAGAGCATGAGAAGAAAGTATGCCGGGATACGCGGAGCTTCCACTGCACAGCGGGCATGTACCGCCCCACCTACTTAGGTACATGAAGAAGTTGGCGAGAGCCATAGCGATGTTCATAGTAGAGGAGTTCGGCCCCGATGAGCTTGTGAGGAGGCTAGCGGATCCTCTATGGTTCCAAGCGTTTAACAACATCATAGGTATGGACTGGGACAGCAGCGGTTCTACCACGGTGGTGCTCTACGTGCTCAAGAACTTCGCCAACACATCCTCGTTCAGAGATGTCGGGTTTGCGGTGCTGGGGGGTAAAGGTGATGATGCTAGGCGGCTGCCGGAGGAGCTCAAGCACCTCAGCAACTACCTAGACTCCCCGCTTTTCGAGAGGATCAGCAGGCTCAGTGCGAGGATCGACAGCGTGCTTCTCCAGGACGGCTACTCCCTGTACATACACGGGCTGGTGGTCTCCGAGAGCGGTACCTGGACCGTTGTCCAGCAGGGGATGAACGTCGAGGTCAAGCTTGCACGGCGCTACCACCTCCACGGGGCTAGGAACGTCCTCCCCAGCACGGAGGAGGATCCACACGCAGGTGTAGCGTGTAATCACAGGCACAGAGCGCTCAATCTCGTGGACAGGCTCTCCTCGGAGGCACGCAGGACGATCCTCGACCTGGCCACCAGCGACCCTCGGAAGATCCTCGGCGAGATAATGGTGGTGAACAGGGTGTTGCGCGGAGTCAAAGGCCTAGACTCGTGGTTTCCAAAAACACGGGGATCAGCGCAGGTGAGCAGCCTCGTAAGAGATCCCGTCGCCAGGGTGGATCCCGCGGTCAACCCCCGGTTCTACAGGCCGGTGG
>QMWY01000195.1 GCA_003661865.1 Thermoprotei archaeon | reverse complement strand
TCCCCCAACAACCCCTATCCTCAAACCTGGAGCCCGCTAGCATCACGCTGCGGAAGGATATTAACCTGAGCCGGGGTTAGAAGCCTTATTTCCAAGTGTTTCGAAAGTGTTGCCGGTGAACAGTTTGAAGGTGGCTATCCTCGCGGGTGGCCTAGGCAAGAGGCTGAGACCCCTAACAGCCGATAGACCAAAGGCCTTAGTGGAGGTGTGCGGAAGGCCCATTGTGGAGTGGCAGATAGAGCTGATGAAGCGTCGAGGCTTCACCGACTTCGTGATACTCGCTGGGTACAGGTGGGAGAAGCTTGTTCAACACCTAGGCTCTGGCAAGAGGCTTGGGGTTAGGATAAGCTACGTTGTTGAGGATGAGCCTCTGGGAACCGGAGGAGCGATCAAGAACGCGGAGCACGTACTCAAGGACAGCCCCTTCATAGTGATGAACGGCGACGTGATCACGGACCTAGACCCAAGGAAGCTAATAGACCTGGTCATGGGTGATCCTACAGCTGTTGCAGGGATAGCGCTGGTTCCCATGAGGAGCCCCTACGGAGTTGTCAAGGTGAGTAACGGCTACGTAGAGGAGTTCGTTGAGAAGCCCCGGCTAGGATACTGGATCAACGCAGGAGTATACGTGATGAAGCCTGAGGTGTTTCAGTACCTACCAGAGAAGGGAGATATCGAGAAGACAGCATTTCCTGAGCTCGCCCGTAGTAAGAGACTGAGGGCCTACTCCTACGACAAGGTGTTCTGGAGGGCCATAGACACAGTTAAGGATGTTGATGAGGCGAGCACCGAGCTGAGGAAGCTTTACCCAGACATATGTCTCGCAGAGTAACGATTTCAACCCCCTACTCCATAGGGGCTGTGGGTGCTACGCGTTTTTGCAGGGTGTAGGCGTCAAGACCCTTGAGAAGCTAGGTGCGGCGCTCAGCAGAGAGGTAAAGGCGCTGCTCGTAGAGCCTACAGCTCCATGGGACCGAGCATCGCTGATAGTCTTCACACGCGACGCTTACGAAGAGCTAAGAGGGGCTGCTGAGAGGCTTAGACTGCGTGAGTTTGAGGTTGAGTACGACTCTTACCGCGGGATCCGCATACCTCTCTACATGCTCGAAGTTGTTGAGGAGTTAGGAAGGTTTGGAAAGCTAACGCTCTACGGGTTGAGAAGGGAGCACCTGCTCATTATCAAGTGCATTGCTGAGAGGTGTGAAGAGGAGCCTGGGATACTCAGGGTCATTGGCAACGGTGTTGAGTGGATGAGGCTTGTTGAGGATGCCACTAGGTTTACGGAAGAGGAATTTAGGCGTGGTAGCAACCTGGTTCCGCTATACGAGCTCTACAAGGCGCTGAGTACAATAGATAGGAGGCTCGAGGGTGTAGTACCGCCCTCTATCCTCAGGATACTTGTTGAGAGAAGCCTAGAGTACATAGAGGCGATAATAGAGAAGCCCCACGCAACCCTCTAGCCCTGCACCGCTTAGCCGAGTCCATAGAACTTATCTTGCTAGGAAGTGCAGCACTTCACGTCGGTTCGCATTCCGGAGGTGCACCGGGTATGTGGAGGGATGTTAAGGAGTGGTACTGGAGAGAGGTTATCAGAGGCACTGCTGAGGCGCTTAGGAGGAACGGCTTTGAGGTACATGTAGCTAACGATAGGGCTGAGGCTAGAGAGGTTGTCCTCAAGCTCATCCCGCCGGGTAGCACCGTAGGTGTTGGGGGCTCCATAACTATCCGCGAGCTTGGGCTTATCGAGGAGCTCAGCGCGCGTGGCTTCGAGGTTGTGCATCACTGGGTTAAAGCCCCTCCAGAGGCAGTCGATGAGCTTAGGCGTAAGGAGCTTACAGCAGATGTGTTCCTATGCAGCGTCAACGCAGTTACGAGGGATGGAAAGCTCCTCAGCATAGATGGCGTGGGAAACCGCGTAGCAGCCATGATCTTCGGCCCGCGCCGGGTCATAGTCGTGGCCGGTAGGAACAAGATCGTTAGGGACCTAGATGAGGCTATGTGGAGGGCCCGAAACGTAGCGGCGCCTATGAACTGCAGAAGGCTAGGGCTTGATACACCCTGTGCGAAAACAGGTTACTGCACCGAGTGCACCTCCCCTACACGGGCGTGCCGTATAGTAGTAGTGCTCGAGGCCCGTCCCCTGAAAACAGATTTCCACGTAGTCCTAGTGAATGAAGAGCTGGGGTTCTGAGCTATGCCTACCCTCCTAGACCCGATCGAGATCCGAGGCCACGTTATCAGGAATAGGCTCGTGCTACCCCCTATGGGCACAGGTCTAGCGGGTCCTCGAGGCGAGGTTACTGATGAGCTGATCAAGCACTACGATGTCAGGAGCAGATGCAATGGGCTAGTGATAGTCGAGCACAGCTACGTATCGCCTAGAGGGAAGGTAACTGAGAATCAGCTCGGTATATGGAGTGACGACCTCATCCCCGGACTCGCAAGACTAGCGAAGACCATCAAGGGTAGGGGTGCTGTAGCGGTTATCCAGCTTAACCACGGGGGAGGAAAGGCTAATCCCGAGCTCGTGGGCACACCAATAGCGCCATCCTCAGTACCTGTACCTGGTTTTGAATGGGTGCCTAGGGAGATCACGCGTGAAGAGATCGATGAGGTTGTAGAGGAGTTTGTAGAGGCTGCCAGAAGAGCGATCGAAGCAGGGTTCGACGGTGTTGAGATACACGGTGCCCATGGGTACCTCCTAAGCGAGTTCCTATCCCCGATCACCAACAAGCGTAGGGATGAGTACGGGGGCCCCCTTGAGAACAGGATGAGGCTACCGCTGAGGATAGTGGAGAGGGTTAGGCGTGTGATAGGGAGTGGAAAGCTACTCCTGTACAGGATGGGTGTAACCGATGCTATGGAGGGCGGGTTCACGGTCGAGGAGGCGGAGGTCTTCGCAGCGAGGCTTGTAGAGCGCGGTGTTGATGTAATCGATGTGTCCGGTGGGCTATGCGGAGCCGAGCTACCGGGCAAGGAGAATGTGCAGGGGTACTTCGTACCCTACGCTGAGAGGATCAGGAGAAGGGTCAAGGCGCCGGTGATAGGTGTTGGTGGTGTTAGGGATCCGCTATTCGCAAACAGGGTTATCGAGGAGGGGCGCATCGACCTTATAGCTGTTGGACGTGCTCAGCTCGAGGATGCCGAGTGGGCATGCCGAGCGCTAGAGGCTGTGAAGAAGTACCTTGGCGGGAGACGTTGAGATATGAAAAACGTTTTGTTTGGAGGGGTTCCGCTTTACCCGGGTAGAAGCCCCTCCTCATCAAGCCAATCCGCTAGCCACTTCAAACCGAGCTCCTCTAGCTTAGCCCTTGTAGGCCTACCGTCGATCCAGCCCCTCACCTTATAGTACTCATCGAGCATCTCGCTGAGCTTCACAACGTGGCCCTTGGCCGGGCCCTCGGGCATGGGCTCCTCGAGCAGCCTCTTGGGCAGGGTGTCATACTGCCTACCATCGCCAAAGCTAAGCACGTTGAATACGCGCTCGGCGTTCCAGATCCTCTCGCCTATCACCTCTATATCCTTGGAGCTGTAGTC
>QMWY01000194.1 GCA_003661865.1 Thermoprotei archaeon | reverse complement strand
TCCATATAGAGCCCTAAGCCCCGAGCTTTCCGTTTTTAGCCGTGTATAAGCAGTAAGCCCCGTGGGGTCTAGAACATGGTGTGGTTCTCCCACCAAGCGGGGCCGCTGGGCACGATCGTTAGGCATAGCCGCGGCGCGCTGATAGAGCTGGTACGCAGCGCCGAGGAGGCTGAGGAGCTCATCCGTAAGCTGAGCAGGCTACTCGTGGGTGAGCTAAGGATCGCGGACCTCTCCCGGGCTCCCGATCGTGAGCAGGTGCTGCGCATAGACCCCGAGGCGCTCGAGATTGCCCGGAGCACAGGTGCTAGGTACGCAGTCATAGTGCTCTACGCATAGGGACCCCAAAGCATATCTGGGCTAAGACCTTGTGTGTAGTGGGGTGTAAGCTGTGGACGAGTGGGATGAGAGAAGGCGTAGAAGGAGGACCATCTTCGACATATTCGACGAGCTGTTCTCCGAGATATGGGAGGAGATGGAGGAGCTCGAGCGCAGGTTCAGCGAGTTTGCCGCCCGGGGCTTCGAATCCTCGGAGATGCCCGGGAAGCCCATAGTCTACGGCTTCAGGATAGAGATCGGGCCCGACGGTAGGCCGAAGATATACGAGTTCGGTAACGTTAGGCGGATGTGGGGCAGGGCCAGGCCCAAGGTGGTCGTTACTGAGGAGGCGGAGCCCCTAGTAGACATATTCGAGGAGGACGACACGATCAAGGTTGTTGTGGAGATGCCCGGGGTCGATAAGGAGAAGATCAGGGTGCGAGCGGTAGACGATAGGCACATAATTGTCGAGGGCAGCGATCACGGGAGGAAGTATAGGAAGGAAATAGAGCTGCCGACCGATGCGGATGTTGAGAGCGCGCGGGCGACGTATAGAAACGGGATCCTAGAGATAGTTCTTAGGAAGAAGCGTGGTGGGGAGCGGGGCAAGATCATCGAGGTTGAGTAAAGGGCTCCTCTAGGGGCTCGACGACGTAGTTCCTCTTTTTGCTCCTATACACGGTGCTTATCCCCTCGGGATCCACTATCTCAACGGTTATGGGTTCCGCAACCACCCCCTTCAAGAAGGACTCGACCCTTCTGAGAAACCCTCTGCACCCCTCGGGATCCTCGAGGCTGCTGCACAGCGGCTCCACGTGGTCGTGGACCAGCGCTAGTATGCCATCAACCGTCGTTATGTCCCCCTGGTGTGCAGGCCCCGGGGTTATCTCTATGCCGAGCTCCGGAACCCTTATGCTGGCCCGGGGACCCCGGAACACGATGGTGTTGAGGTCGTCGGGCTCCTCAACCCTTATCCTTATCCTCAGGGGCCGCCCACCCTCCTCGATGAACGAGACATCCCTGAACTTGTAGCCGCAGCGCGGGCACCTCATAGTCATTATCAGTACGGGCCCCGGGATCGGGGCGTTGTGTATGTAGAGCTCGAGCCTGGCATCCGCCCCACACACTGGGCACTTAACAACCTCCTCCCCAACCTTCCTGGGCTTGTACACCGTGTCCTCCAAGGCGCTGCACCTTGGGCGTCCACGAAGCTTTTTATCCATGCCGGGTTATAAGAGCGGCTTAGGTGTAGGCGCTTTGAGGAGGGGGCGTGGCCACGCCGATCTGCTCGGGCTTGCCTCCGCTGCAAAGCCCTACGCAGCCGTGATCACCGCGGTGCTCATAGCTCTAGCAGCTGTTGTGGGGCTCTACCTCAGGCTCCTACCACTATTCAACGTAGCGCCCATAGCGGCTAGGTTCCCCGAGGCCAAGCTCAACGAGATGGATCCCTTCGGCAACTACTGGCTGATCAAGTACCTCGATGAGCACGGCCCTGGCGCGTGGTTTAGGCTAACGAACGACAACCCTGATACCCATATCTTCTGGTACCCCCTAGGCAGGGACTTCACAAAGGAGCTGCCGGGCCTCATATTCACGGGGTACCTGCTCTACCAGCTCGTCAAGCCCTTCGGCATCGACCTCCTCACGCTTCTAGCGGTGCTCCCGCCGATCTTCGGCGCGTTAACGGTTGTTGGCTCGGCCCTCCTCGCCTACGAGGTGAGCGGTAAGAAGCTTGCTGCTGTCCTCGCTGCTTGGCTTGTCGCTCTCTCCTTTATCGATAGGACTCTCGCGGGGTTCTTCGTCAAGTACTCCCTAGGCATAGCCTTAGCACCCTTCGTCCTATGGCTGCACATACGCGCATGGAGGAGGGGTAGCATCAGGCTTGCTCTGTTGGCGGGGCTTGTGCTGACCTACTTCGCACTGAGCTGGCGCGGGTACAACCTAGTGTTCGCACCCATAGCGGTTGTGGTGCTGCTCCATCCCCTGATGGTTAGGCGCTTCGAGCCCAAGCTCATAGGGCTCTGGGCAGCCGAGGTTCTTCCGCTAACAGCAGTACTCATACCGGTCCCTGCCTACGGGGTCAGGTACGTGTTCAGGAGCGTAGGTATACTAGCGCCTGCAAGCCTAGCCCTCCTCCTGCTTTACCTAGGTATCGAAAGACTCCTCCCGCCGCTCAAGGCCAAGATCGCGTACCTCGGGCTGCTCGTGGGAGTAGCCGCTCTCGGCGCATACTCCGTGTACGTGGCCAGGATCATAGCCATTGGGGGCAAGGCCGCGCTGGCCATAGGTATAAGGGTCCCTGGGCTTCCCGAGACCATAGCGCAGTACCAGCCCGCGGCTATAGGGCTGTTCGGCCCCTCATCCTACATACTGTGGCTTGGTATAGTGGCGCTCTTCTTCTACGTCCCCATAGCGATCTACCGCCTTATAGTAAGTAAAGACCCCTGGCACCTGGCCCTGGCTATAATAGTCGGGCTCTCTGTATGGGCGACGCGCAACATAGCGTACTTCACATCCATGACCACGGCGGTGATACTGACAACATTTAGCATACTGCTCGCCGAGGTCGCGTACCTAGCACTGCCCGAGAGGCGTAGGAGCAGGTGGTACTACGGTAGGAGGCTTAGCTTCGGCTTTAGACAGGTTGGCGCAGCGCTCCTCTTCATAGCGCTGCTCACGATGCACGTGGGGCTCTACATACTCAACGCGGGGGTTGTGGGTAGGCCATCGGCCGATATAGTCAACCTCTACAGGAGCCAGTACACAACCATAGCGTCGAGTGAGCTTGGCTCGGTGCCTGCGCCCTCGTGGCTGGGAGCGCTCCACTTCCTCAGGAACTCGACGCCTCCTGGCTCGCTGGTTGTCGCGTGGTGGGACTACGGCTACTGGATCTCTGTCGTTGCCCAGCGCCCCTCGGTAGCGGACGGCGCGACTATAAACGAGACCCACATAAGGATCCTGGCGATAGCCCTAAGCGCTCCGGAGAAGGAGTCTGCGTGCACCGTGCTGAGGTACCTCGGGGGTGAGGAGGCGCCGGAGGTCTACCTAGTCGCCCACGCAATGGTCCTGGCCATAAAGAGGAACAGGACCGTCGAGTTCGAGCCCCTTATACAGGGGGCCGACCCCGCCAAGGCCCTCTCGGCGATACTGAGGCTCGCGCGCCTAGGCCTGGAGTCCCGCGTGATCAACAAGTCCATACCTGTGCCAGACCCCAACAGGATCGTTG
>QMWY01000193.1 GCA_003661865.1 Thermoprotei archaeon | reverse complement strand
TGCGCCCTGGGGAGGCTGTTGAGGTTGCTACGGGTGCTCCTATTCCGCGGGGAGCAAACGCCGTGGTCATGGAGGAGTACACTTCTCGTAGAGATGGCAGGGTGCTGATATACCGCTCCGTTGCTCCCGGGGAGAACATAGCGTTCACGGGATCTGACATCTCTTTTGGGGACCTTGTTCTGCAGAGGGGTACTAGGCTAGGCCCTCCAGAGCTGGGGCTTCTAGCAGGTCTTGGGATAAGCAGGGTCAAGGTGTATAGAAGGGTCAGGGTTGCGGTCTTCTCAACTGGAAACGAGGTTGTGAGGCCGGGTAGCGCCCTTAAGCCCGGCGCGGTTTACGATGCTAACAGCAGCTTCATCCTGGCATCGCTACGTGAACTAGGCGCTTACGCGGTTTATGCGGGGCACCTACCAGACGACTACGACTACATGTATAGGAGGGTCTCCGAGGCTCTTAGGAGGTTCGACGTGGTGATGACCTCGGGGGGCACATCGGCAGGCGAGAAGGATCTTGTCTACCGCGTCTTCAACGATCTTGGGGAGCCCGGTGTTGTGGTTCACGGGGTTAAGATGAAGCCGGGGAGGCCTACAGTTATAGCCGTGGTGAACGGCAAGCTGTTCATAGGGCTTCCAGGATTCCCGCTCTCATGCGCAATGTCTTTCCTCACGGTGGTTAGGCCTATTATCGCCAAGCTCGTGGGGCTCAGGGATGAGGAGAAGCGCTCGGTGAGGGCAAGGTTCGCATATAGACTCAGGACGGGTCGGGGACGTGCATGGCTCATACCCGTGAGCCTGGTGACTACGGATCGTGGGCTCGTAGCTTACCCCGTCACCATGAGCTCCGGCGACATATCCCCGCTCGTCAGGGCCGAGGGCTACACATACATCCCAGAGGGTAAGGAGGTTGTCGAGGAGGGTGAGGAGATTGAGGTAGTGCTCTTCGGCTATGGGGTGAAGATTCCAGAGGTCGTGATCATAGGTAGTCATGACGTGGCGCTGCACCGCTTGCTTAGCTTAGCAGGTCTAGCGGGCTCATCGAAGGTGATACCCGTAGGCTCCCTCAGGGGTCTCTACGCCGCTGGGCGAGGTGAGGCAGACATAGCCCCCACGCACCTCCTCGATGAGGAGAGCGGCGAGTACAACACGCCATTCCTAGACAGGCTTGGTCTCCGTGGAAAGCTAAGGCTTGTTAGGGGATACGCAAGGCGCATAGGGCTCATAGTTGCGCCCGGTAATCCAAAGGGGATCAGGGGGCTCAGGGACATCGTTGAGAAGGATGTGGTGTTCGTCAATAGGAACAAGGGCTCTGGGACCCGTACCTTCACGGACATCATGTTTAGGAGGGCTGCTGAGGAGCTGGGCATGAGTTTTAAGGACGCTGTCTCTAGGGTCAGGGGGTACAGCTACGAGGTCAAGACACACACCGCGGTAGCGGCAGCTGTCGCTCATGGAAGAGCCGATGTCGGTGTTGGTATAGAGTATGTGGCGCGCGCATACAAACTAGAATTCATACCGCTAGCCGAGGAGGTTCTGGACTTCGCTATCCCACGCGACAGGCTTGGGAAGAAGGGTGTCGGGGAGTTCATCAAGACTCTTAGAAGTGATGAGTTCAGAAAGGTGCTAGAGTCGATGCCGGGGTACAGAGTCTTGAGCAGTACGGGTGAGGTTATCGCTTGACAAACACGTGTATGGGCTCCCCAAGTACGAGCTCAGCAGCCTCACGTACAGCCTCTGATACTGTGAGATGGGGATACGGTGAGCGGGAGGCCTCATCTAGGCTTAGCATCCCTAGGTACAGCGGTAGCATGGCTGACACCACCTCGGAGGCGTTTGGGGCTACGATGTGTATTCCTAGGACTCTTCTACCCCCCTCCTCTACGAGGAGCTTAACGAAGCCCTCCTCACCACCCTTGATCAGGGCAGCTGATATGACCCCTATGGGGAGCCTATAACGCCTGTACTTGACCCCTAGACGCCTCAGCTCCTCCTCGCTATACCCTACGATGGCGACCTCTAACCCCGTGAACACAGCGGTGGGTATCGCATGGGGGTCAGGGCGCGGCAGATCCCTTCCCTGAGCTATGCTCTCGGCAGCTACGAGCCCCTCGATCAGTGCTTTGTGCGCTAGGAGAGGGGGTCCTGCCACATCGCCAACAGCCCTTATGCCCGGTGCGGCGCGGCACCCGTCCCCCACAGCTATGTAGCCATGCCTATCCAGCTTCACGCCATCTACGCCAAGAAGGGCTTCACGGCTCCGCGGCACCCTCCCTATAGCTACGAGCACGCGGTCCACCGATAGCCTATCGCCGCTTGATAGTGTAACCTCGACTTCCCTGCCCCGCCTCTCAACGCGCGTAACGGTAGTTGATGTGAATAGCTTCACCTCTCTCCCCCTTAGGAACCGCGCCACGGTCCTAGACACGTCGCGGTCGTACATAGGCAGGATCCTATCGAGAGCTTCAACAACAACTACCTCAGTGCCGATCTCGGAGAATGAGTAAGCTATCTCAACACCTATCACGCCTCCACCAACGATCAGCAGCCTACCCGGAGGCTCGTCTAGGTAGAAGAGCTCGCGGTTGCTAACGACGTACTGACCATCGAACCCCACTCCGGGTAGGGGCCGGGGATCCGTACCCGTAGCGATCACAACCTCTCTAGCCTCTATCTCCACACCGCTTTTAGCAAGCCTAACCCTATCACCGGCAACAACCGCCTTATCCTGGTACAGGTCTGCTCCGTAGAGGTCGAGCAGGTACCCGATACCATCCCTTAGACGCTCAACTACGGACTCGATCCATCTCCTAACATCCCTCCACCTAAGCTGCGGAACCTGATCTACGAACCCTCTAAGGGACCTGAAGGACTCAGCTAGGCGGTAGATAGCCTTGGAGGGTACGCAGCCGTAGTTTGTGCACTCACCCCCAAGGTACCTCTCCTCAACGAGTGCTACCTTGAGCCCCCGCTGGCTAAGCCTTATAGCCGTGGGGTAGCCGCCTATCCCTCCACCAATAACAACAACATCGTACTTCCTTGGCGCTGCCAAGGAAGTCCCCGTATAGCCGTGACGTCGTTAAGTAAAGAGCTTTTTCAGCAGGAGCAACATGTACCTAGCATTCTCGAGCATCCAGTGGTTGTTATTGAAGAACACGTAGATCCTCTCAGGAGGCGGTTCGATACGTAGGATCGACTGGGCCACCTCCTCAAGCTCCTCAGGGCTATACTCGTAAGCGTACCATACGTCGCGTCCATGCATCCTCAGGTAGAGCCACCCGCTTGTGTTTACGAGCCACCTAGCCTCGGGCGAGTCTACGGAGACCATCGTCACCCCCAGCTCCCGGCAGAGCTCCGCCAAGCCCTTGGTGAAGCATGATGGGTGCCTGAACTCCACGGCGAACCTCCTACCCAGGTTTACAGAAGCCGCGAAGTCTCTAAGTCTAGAAACCCCCCGCCCGTCACACCGGTAGCTTGGTGGGAGCTGAAAGAGGTAGAAGTCTATGTAGGGCTCGAGGGGCCTGAAGAGAGCTTTGAAACGGTCCCAGATCTCGAGCGCCTTCGCACCGAGCCTAG
>QMWY01000192.1 GCA_003661865.1 Thermoprotei archaeon | reverse complement strand
GGGGGGAGTGGCGATCTCGCCGTTCTACGAGGGTAGGGTGGGCCCCGTAGAGGTGCTTAGAGGGGATCACCCAATACCCTCGAGTAACACCCTCCGATCATCGAGGAGGCTCCTGGAGTACCTAGAGACACAGGTGGGCCCCGATGACGTGGTACTCGTCCTGATCTCGGGCGGCGGCTCGGCGCTCTTCGAGGTTCCGGAGGACGGTATCGGGCTCGGGGAGATAGCGCTCGTCACCCGCGAGCTCATGAGGGCGGGCGCCGATATAGTGGAGCTCAACACCGTTAGGAAGCATCTATCAGCGGTTAAGGGAGGGAAGCTCCTGCGCAGGATCCCGGCGAAGAGGGTGTTCTCGCTGATCATAAGCGATGTCGTTGGGGATAGGCTGGACACTATAGCCTCCGGGCCCACAGCCCCCGACGAAACCACGTTTAGGGATGCCGAGGAGGTCCTGCGTAGAAGGGGGCTCTGGGAAAGGGTTCCTGAGAGCGTAAGGAGGTGGATCGAGAAGGGGGTGCGGGGCGAGGCCCCGGAGACCGTTAAGCCCGGGGACCCCGTACTAAGGAAGGTGCGGAACGTGATCGTGGCGAGCAACGCGATCTCCCTCGAGGCCATGGCCAAGTTCCTAGAGGCCAAGGGGTACCACGCAGTTATACTCACCCCCTACATTGAGGGCGAGGCACGTGAGGTTGGGAAGGTCCTTGGGGCCATAGCGAGGAGCGTAGCCGAGAAGGGGTACCTAGCCACTAGGCCAGCAGCTCTGCTAGCAGGCGGCGAAACCACCGTTACGGTTAGGGGCAGCGGTGTTGGTGGGAGGAACCAGGAGCTCTGCCTCTCCATAGCCATGGCGATCAGGGGGTACAGGAACATAGTCTTCGCGTGCATGGGGAGCGACGGGGTCGACGGCATCAGCCCAGCGGCGGGGGCCATAGTCGATGGGGCAACCTACGACGAGGCGCTTAGCAGGGGGCTCGACCCGAAGGCGTACCTAGACAACAACGATAGCTACACCTTCTTCTCACGTCTAGGCCTAGCGATCATGACGGGGTACACGGGCACTAACGTAAATGACTTCGTAGTTGGACTCGTGTTCTAGGCGGGTGCTGAGGCTTGAGGCTGGTGGCGGTACCCTTCGCATCCCGTATACACGGGGAGGAGTACTACAGGTCGGTACTCGAGGAGCTTAGCGGGGTACTTAGAGGGCTAGGTGTGGAGGTCCTCCCCGTGGTTACGGATGTTGATGAGGCACGCAGGGCCGCAGAGTCCCTGGGGCGTGGTGTCAGGGTACCCATACTGCTCATGCTGACCGGCGGGACCAGTAGGCTGGCGAGGCGCTTCATGGCCTCGGGCGATATCAAGCGGGCCGTTGTACTGGCGCACGATGAGCACAACAGCCTAGCATCGGCGATATCCGTTAGGGCGAGGCTCGACATCGAGGGCAGGCCCACAACGGTGTACCTATGTAGGCGTGGCGTATGTGGTGATGCTGCTAGGGATGCTGTTAGGATTGCGCGTGCGGTGTCCATGCTCGTGGGCAGCAGAGTAGGGGTTGTGGGGCGCGAGGAGAGGGACGACGAAGCCATGGAGTTTGAGATGTTTGCAGACGCTGAGGTCGTTCCCGTAGGCTTCGACGAGCTCGAAGGCTACACGAAGGCCCCTAGCAGCGATGAGGTTTCAAGGGTTGTTGATGAGCTCAGCACGGTGCTAGGGGTAGATAGGAGCCCGGTGCTCGAGGAGATCGCCAGGCTCTACCTAGGGCTAAGGCGCCTAGTTAAGGACAGGGCCCTCGACCACGTAACCATCGACTGCTTCCCGTACATACTCAGGAAGGGGTACACCCCATGTATAGCCCTAGCCATGCTCAACCGCGATGGGATCGTGGCTGGGTGCGAGGCGGACCTCCAGGCGCTATCCCTCATGGTCCTCGCGCGTGGGCTTACGGGCGTTAGCGGCTGGATCGCCAACCCCAGCGGGTTTGAGGACGACGCCCTCGTACTAGCCCACTGCACAGCAGCCCTCGACGTAGCCTCGGCCCCAAGGGCTGTGCCCCACTTCGAAACAGGGCGCCCCTACGGGATAGCGGCTAGGCTGAGCGCCGGGGTCTACACCGTGGCCTCGCTCAGCTACGACTATACGGTCATGGCTGTGGCGAGGGCGAGGCTTGTTAGGAGCGGGATGCTGAGCGAGAACAGGTGTAGGACCCAGGCGGTCCTAAGGATCGAGGGGGCTGAGCCGGCAAGGCTCCTGGACGAGGCGCCCGCGAACCACCATGTGGTGATGAGGGGCGATGTGAGGGAGCAGCTGAGGAGGGTGGCTAGGCTGCTATCACTTGAACTCCTGGACTACAGCTCCTCGGAATAAATACTTGGAGGCGCAGAGGTGTACTGCGGCGTAGTACACCCCGTGATGAGTCGCCACTGCCTGATCAGTGATGAGTTATCGGATTGCTGATCCGGGGAGCGCGTGTAGATGCCGAGGATCGTAGTTGTTGACTACCGTGACGTCCTTAGGGATATACGCATAGACGAGGCGTCGGTGCCTGTTGGCGTAGCGAGGATCGCTCGGCGCTACGGCTACAGGCCCTACATGGTCATGCGCTACGTCGAGATGCTGGGCTTCGACGGGGCCGTCGAGCTCCTAGAGGCGTTCGAGAGGAAGCCCCCTCCCGTGGTGAGGTGCAACACCCTTAGGATCAGCAGCTGCGATGAGCTCAGGAGGGGGCTTGAAGAGCTGGGCTTCTCGCTGGAGCCCCTGGACTGGTGTCCCTACTGCTACAGGGTGGTGAGGGCTCCGCAGAGCCCCTCTCTAGGGGCGACGCACCAGTACTTCAAGGGGCTCTACTACGTCTACCGGGACGCCGCGCCGCTTCTACCACCGATACTGCTGTTGCCTAAGCGCGGGGAGGCTGTTGCTGATGTGGCTGCGGCGCCCGGGGGTAAGGCGACGCACCTAGCCCAGATAATGGGGAACGAGGGCCTCCTCCTAGCTAACGACAAGGCTATGAAGAGGCTAGGCGCGCTCATAGACAACATCGTGAGGATGGGGGTGAGGATAGCAGTGGTTACGAACTTCGATGCGCGCGAGCTCCCCCTCGTTACGAAGCGCCGCTTCAGCCGCGTACTGCTAGACGCCCCCTGCAGCGCTGAGGGGGGGATAATGTTCGACCCGGGGCGCAAGACGAGGACGGGTATAGAGGACCTTGCTAGGCTCGCAGCCCGAGAGATAGAGATGCTCTACGCATCCATAGAGCTCGCGGAGTCCGAGGGCGTGGTTGTGTACTCAACCTGCAGCATAGCCCCGGAGGAGAACGAGTACGTGGTTACGAAGGTGCTCTCCATGCGTAGCGACGTGGTTGTGGAGGAGGTGAAGCCACCTATAGGAGCGCCCGGGATCACGAAGTTCCACCGGCTGAGGTTCTCCGAGGAGGTCGGGAAGTGCGTGAGGACCTGGCCCCATGTGCACGGAACCGAGGGCTTCTTCGTATGTGTTCTTAGGAGGGTTGGCAGGCGTTGAGGCGTCTGAGCAGGAGCCGCGCATCGATGATAGTTCGGGGGCTGGAGAGGGGCATAGG
>QMWY01000191.1 GCA_003661865.1 Thermoprotei archaeon | reverse complement strand
GTATAGCACAGCTGATGCCACCCAGCTTGCCACGGCATCGCTTGGACTCCAAGAACCCACATGTTTGCTCTTGTCGGGTTAGGGGATCTACCACCGAAGTTCTCAGCTATTAATACTTCCTCTCTTTTAATTCCGGGAGGTAATTGTATTGGCGCTGCTTGAGCCTTAACGAGTTGCATCGTCGTGATTGGGGCTATTAACGCCATTAATATAATTGTAATAGTCAGAATAGCCTGAATTCTTGTTATCTGTTTCAGCATCCAGCAACTCACCTTTTCGTCAGCTTAATAATTTTGCTAAGTATTAAAACTTATTATTTATAAGTCATTGAAATATGTAAGAAAATTAAAAAGTAGTTCATAGCATCTAGCTTTCATATGTTCTTCTCACTAAATCTCGCTAAACTACAACGTACGCTTTGCTGAAGAACCTTCTTCTGCTTCCGAACACCTTAACATCTCCGACGACCGATACTCTCTCCTTCAAGACTACCTCCTCGGCGTTCCTCCCTATCATTACCTCGTACTCCCCGGGTTCTACGACAAGCTTCATATTCCTGTCATAGTAAGCTAGTAGTTCGAGGGGTACTTCGAATACCACCTCCTCGGCTTCGCCTGGTCTTAGCGTGATGCGCTTGAACCCCTTCAGTTCTTTGAGCGGTCTCGTCACCGAGGCGTAGCTCCTAGAGATGTACAGCTGAACCACGTCGTCGCCCGTCCTCTCGCCGATGTTCCTCACCCTGACCGATACCCTGATCGTGTCCTCGGTGCTGCGCACCTCGCTGGGCTCTACGGATAGCTGTTCGTAGGTGAACTTGGTGTAGCTCAGTCCGTAGCCGAAGGGGAATAGGGGTTTGAACGGGTACTCGACGTACCTCTCGTGCCTCAACCCACCGGGCTTCCTACTGTAGTAGACCGGCACCTGCCCAACATCGTACGGTAGCGAAACCGGTAGACATCCACCGGGGTTGTAGTCCCCGAACAGCACTTCGGCGATCGCGGCACCTCCCTCCTCACCGGGTCTCCACGCTTCGACTATCGCACTCACCTGGTCGGCTACGCCCGATAGAGCTAGCGGCCTCCCGTTGATCAGCACAAGCACTACGGGTTTGCCCAGACCCGCCAACTCTTTTATCAACTCTTCCTGTACCCCGGGCAGCCTCAGGGAGGTCCTGTCAACACCCTCGCCGCTGGTGAACATCTTGGTGTTGAAGAGCCCTGACCTATCCCCCATGACAGCGACCACGACGTCAGCCTTCTTGGCTACATCGAGGGCCTGGCCGAACCCCGAGGTATCGGTGCTATGAACATCGCAGCCCTTGGCGTACAGCACGTTCACCCCTCTGGCCCCAGCCACCCTCTTTATACCCTCCAGCACCGTCACGACATCGACGCTGAGCTCCTTGCCGTACCACCCGGCGAAGGCACCTACATGTGAGTCGTAGTGGTAGTCTCCCAGCATGGCCCAGGGATCATCCGCGTTCGGGCCCACGACGGCTATAGTCTTGACATCCCGACCTATCGGGAGGGCACCGCTGTTCTTCAGAAGCACGATGGATCTCTTCGCCGCCTCCCTAGCAAGCTCCCTGTACTTACCGCCATCGAGTTTCTCCGGAACACGCGCCTCGTCTATGTACGGGTTGTCGAATAGGCCTAGAGCGTACTTGATCTTGAGCACCCTCTCAACAGCACGATTGATAACCTCCTCGTCTATAAGCCCCTTCTTAACAGCCTCGATGAGGTGCGGGTAGCACTCGGCATGCGGGAGCTCCACATCCACACCGGCGTCGATGGCCCTCAGAGCAGCTTCTAGACATGTCCTGGCCACCTTGTGGATCTCGTTCAGCTGCTTCACGGCGAAGTAGTCGGACACCACCATACCTTCAAAGCCCCATTCGTTCCGCAGAACCTCTGTGAGAAGCCACTTGTTGGCGTGGCACGGGACGCCGTCTATCTCGTGGTACGCGGCCATTACCGATAGCACTTTCGCCTCTTTAACAGCTGCTTCGAATGGGTAGAGGTGGGTTTCTCTAAACTCCCTCTCCCCCACGTGTACGGGGGCGGTGTTCCTACCCCCCTCGGGAACTCCGTGACCCGCGAAGTGCTTAGCCGTTGCAACGACCCCCTGCCTTATATCATCTCCTTGAAGACCCTTGATGTATGCAACCCCCATGGAGGCTACTAGGTAGGGATCCTCACCGTAGGTCTCTTCACACCTACCCCACCTAGGCTCTCTGCAGAGGTCTAGAACTGGTGCTAGGATCTGCCTAGAGCCTATGACCATGGACTGCTCCCTTATCGCGGTAGCCACCCTATGCACAAGGTCGGGGTCCCAGGAAGACGCTAATGCAAGGGGTATCGGGAAGACCGTCGCTGTCGGAGCCATTAAGCCTACCAAACCCTCCTCGTGGACTATGGCGGGTATACCCAGCCTAGTCTCCCTAACAAGGAACCTCTGTATCTCGTTGTACATCCTCGCTACTTCACGCGGTGAGAACCTCAGCCTAGAACCTGCCAAGCGCGTTATCTCGCCCACGCCGTGCCTAAGAAGACTCCTCATCTTCTCTGCAGATATCTTGCGACCTTCGACAAGCTCCTCTATTGATATGGATACTAGCTGCGTCACCTTCTCTTCTAGAGACATCTTATTAAGTAAATTTTTTACGGAAGTACTCGTAGCCATGGAATCGCCTCACATACCTAATGACCTTGCTGTACATATAAATTTGGGTTTTCATCAAATGCCTATGTTTGTTTATCCCATTGAAGATATTCGATGATACTGAGTATGAGTGTATATATTGAGATGACTACAACACCATATATCAGAGTCATCTGAAAGATTTTAAGTAATATTGCTGAATATATTAGATAATTGGAGATAAACCTTAGAGTTAAGGATAATGTTGCCAATCCTACACATAATGAATGCATAAGTCTAATGCGTAATGATCCCAACTTTAGTTAGTATAGCGCCTAACTACGTCCCTACGCTCATTCCCATGAACAATAATAACGCTATTATAAAGTCAATATTTCCACGCAATACATGAGTTAATGTCCTCTGGAACACCTGAAATCAAAATGGTAAGCAAGCTTGTTCCTACGGCAACTGGTGTTGCAACCTTTAATACATAAGTAAATAATGGAATGTAGAGTAATCCTCCACTGGTCCCTAGAAAACCGCTTAACATACCAACTAAGACGACTATTATTGATGATTTAACAATCGAAAACGATGTTTCTTATCTTTATTTTCATAGTCTTCTAGGGCGGTATGTCTATTTTTAATCATTGAAATACTCTTCCTAAAGGAGTACAATGTTATTGTATAAAGTATTATCATATCATGATAAATTTATCGAGATTTCAAGATTCTTTAAATCTTTAAGTTTTTCTACAAGAGTTGTGCCGAGGAACATACCAATAGATGCTCCTATTGCTACAACAAAACCTAGCTTAAGATTCACATTACTCATTTTCATATGTTTAATTAAGGCAAGAATTATGCCCAACGTCAATGTTAGCAGACTTGTACCAACAGCTATGTGAACAGACAATCCTAGCATCAG
>QMWY01000190.1 GCA_003661865.1 Thermoprotei archaeon | reverse complement strand
GTATAGGTCTGAAGATTGATTCTAATATAGAATCCATATGGAATTGAAAGGTCAGAGGTTCTACCTCATAAGGTGGTAGCATGAGGGTGAATAGAATCCATATGGAATTGAAAGGTTAAGGTATCCCTAGCCTTTATGAACGCATCTACTATAAATAGAATCCATATGGAATTGAAAGAGCCGATTGATACCACAGGCATATTTCAACCGGAGAACGATAGAATCCATATGGAATTGAAAGCTGAACCCGGGCGGGGTCCTGGGCTCGGCGTAGGTATAGAATCCATATGGAATTGAAAGAGTATCTCCTTGACGCGGTCGATCAGCAGGTCGCTCCCATAGAATCCATATGGAATTGAAAGCTAGACCTATGGTGAACTCGTTATAGGCTGGAGCGTTGGCATGAATAGAATCCATATGGAATTGAAAGTATCCCCGTAGAGACCATCTCTATGCATGCACACGGCTCGTCAATAGAATCCATATGGAATTGAAAGATTCTCTTCAGCGTTTGATAGCAGGAGATGATGTTTGGATAGATAGAATCCATATGGAATTGTAAGGTCTACGCTGTAGAGCGTTTTCCAGCCCATGCAGCCACCATAGAATCCATATGGAATTGAAAGGAGTGTGATTGTCTATTGATGGTTATTAGGTGTGTTTGGGAATGTGTGCTGGGTGCTCTGCGGCTATTCCTTGGGGGTGATGGGTGTTGGCTAGGGTTCTGAGTGTTAGGCCTCTGAGACTCTCTGTTAGGAGGAGGGTTGGGTATGTTAGGCCTTTGAGGCTGGGGCGTTATGGGGGTGAGGGTAAGGCTAAGGGTTGAGTATGGGGGTGTTGTTGCTGAGGTTGTTGCCCTGGTCAACACGGGTTACGAGACTGATGTTCCTGAGCTGCTCATCCCTATAGGTGTTGCTGAGAGGCTCGGGCTCTGGCCCCGGTTGCCTGACGATACCCTTGTCGAGACGTATAGAACCGCTTCGGGCTTGATGAGGGTGTATAGGGTTCGTGGTGCTAGGGCGTGCCTAGCTGCTGAGGGTGCTGAGCCTAGGTGTGTGGATAGCTACCTAGTTGTGTCGGAGTACGTAGACGAACCCCTGATAAGCGACCAGCTTACGAGCAGGCTAGGGATAGTCATCGAGGATCCTGCACAGGGGCTGTGGAGACTCCGGGGAGAATCAAGGCTTAGGAGAAGCGAGGCGTAGACACGCAGTCAGCCAAGCCCCGTAGATGCGCCGTAAACAGCCCTCTGGAGAACCGCTCTCGGCGAAGTGTTCAGGGTGAACAGCAGCCGCATCCCGATGCGCACCGCTACGATAGGAACACTACATAAACAGCTCCTTTTGAAACCCTTTCAAAACCTATCTCTTAAGAAGCAGTGGTTAGAGATAGGTGGCAGTCATGGCTGGGCGGGCATATATCAAGAGAAGCGTTAGGGAGGTATGGGCAGGGGTCTTGAGGGGTCTGGGAAGGTTGGGGTTGATGCTGTAGCTAATGATAGCGTGCCTATTAGGCACGATCGCCATGACACCGATAGCCCTGTTCCTACGCTGAGCAGCGGAGCCAACGGGTCGTAACCTGAATACGAGAACTACTCCAAACTACTGCCCCACGTCAGGAGGATCATTAACGAGGTTGTGGGGTAATCACTATGCCTATTGGGAAGGAGGTTCTTCTAAAGAGAGTTGAGTACCTGAGGGATGTTCAGAGGTCTTTGGAGGGCGCTATCAAGGAGGGTGTAGCGATCGTGATTGCAAGCCCCATAATCAACTTGTTTGTTAGGTATACAGAAATGTTCATAGTCATTGCCACGGTCATCGGGGCCTCCATAGTCTACGCTGTGTACAGCCTATTTAAGATCCAGAAGGAGATTAGAAGAGTCTGGGAGGAGCTTATGAAAGAGGATCCTATCTATGAGAGGATCCCGCCTATAGCAGTATTTGGGGTACTCGCGCTCGTAGCCAGCATCATAGCCCTTCTCCTAACATGGTAAAGCAGGTTCTTCTCTAAATAGAGCCGGCATCTCAATTCTTATACAGCCTACAAACTGAGTGTAAGCAGTACCGCGTCCCGTTCCTAACCCCTAATCCTCAGCCCTTTAGTAAATGCCGGATAGCCTCTTTAGAATCAGGATTCTATTCGTAGAAGAGCCGTACAGCCCTTAGCTGCCTAGAGAGCTCTCCTTCCAAAGTACTGAAGACATCTGTGTAGCGCATGAGAAGTATTGGAAATCGTGGAGGAGCTAAACCTCTCTACATCCTCTTCTCGTGTAAGAGATAGGCGAAGGTTCTTCGAAGGGTTTCGCGAGTGCTCTGTTCTATGGGCTCTGCCCGGCATCCTTGGCTTAGCTGCTCCCCAACTCTCTATGCCTGGCTATGGCCCTGCTAAGCGCTTGGGCGAACCCTGGGGGGTTCTCAACAGCTACCAGGATATTCTTGCCCCTCGTCCGGATCAACACGCAGTTCTTCGAGCCCCCGCGAGTATAGATAGACGTCCATGGTTCTCCCAAGCACCGTAGCCGAGAACCTGCCGTAGACTCCGAAAAGCCCACCGATGGCGAAGACCCTGGCTAGGCCACGTACCTCACCTTACGTAGATGACCTCTTCTACAGAGCCGTAGTCTATCACCACGGGCGGCGCCAGGGCTCTTCGGATAGCTAGGCAGCTACCCCTCAGCTCAGCAGCCACGGGTGTATAGGCATAGGCTAGGAGCATCGGCACAGCGCTGACAAGGCCTAGGATTAGAAGGGGGCCGGGTCAAGCCCCTTGGTAAGCACATTCACACCTACTATCAGCATCACCCCAAGCAGCAGGGATATACACGAAGCGGTCAGGATCTTGACAGCCCGGGTGGTAGGTATGGTGAAAACGGCTAGCGCACCCATCACTGCTGACTAGACTCAGCCCTGAGCAGCCTATAGCCGTTGCGTCAGTGGAGCACCTCCGGGAACCTCCGCAACCGAACTGCTGTAGAACGCTCTACACAACGCCTATATCGAATACCGAAATGCTTAAGCATTGCCTATGCGTAGCTAGTACCCGGGCTAGGCCTTGGCTAGGGGCCTCCGCCCCGTTCTGGGCCTGGTCGTGGTGCTCGTCGTAGCTCTCGCTACCGCCCTACCTACGCAGCTCCTAGCAAAGCCCGGTGGGGCTAGCAGCTACAGGATGCTCGAGCAGCGTGTTGAGGACTGGGCTAGGAGGTCGTTCGCAGTAGCGGCTCTCAGCTCCGTCGTGCTCCCAGGGCTTCTGGAGGGGGATGGTGAGGGTGTACGGGTCGCTGCCCTTAGCAGAGGGGTGGCCCTAGCGATGCAGATCATGATGAGGCTTGCCAACCCACCTGTGCTCCTGCTACACCCGGTTTCGGGGAACCTCAGCGTAGAGGTGGAGAGCGTCGGAATCCCGCCCACGGGGGCTATTCAGGGTAGGTGCCTCGAAGAGGGGGTCTACGTGTTTGGACTGCTTAGTAAGGTGAACAGCTACGTGAGGAACTTCACCTTCAGCTACAGGGGAGGGGTGCTTGTCGAGAGGAGCGTTATCGGCACAGCCCTGGGCAGGTACATAGTGTTTGAGACGCGTAGCATGT
>QMWY01000189.1 GCA_003661865.1 Thermoprotei archaeon | reverse complement strand
CCCCTGTACAAGACTGTCCAAGATCCATGTAGCGTCAAGCATACTCCGGGCACACATCGTAGACCCCTCTAAACCCCTTACAAGGCTCCTCATAGCATGGACCAATGGGGTAGGACCCGTAGTGTATGAAGGGCTCGACCCCGGAGATGCTTACGTGCTTGAGCTGCTAAACAGCTACTTCTCGAGGAGTATGGACAGGTGGTCTTGCATTGCTACGCCTTGCAGCTGCAGAGGTTTCGAGATGTACAGTGGTGGTAGGGGAAGGATTAGCAGAGGAGTCATAACAACATTTAGAGCGCTCAGCATAGCGGCCCTACCCGTGCTGCTCTTCATACTAAGTGGCGTAGCCATGGCTACGGTAAGGGGGGTAGAAATGCTTCACGAAATATACGAGAACCTTTCAAGAAGTGTAAGGGAGATGTTTGAGGACCTATACAGCGCACCGCTACACCAGGTAGCTCCCGTGCTGAAGAGATGCGTAGATTCCCTGCGGGAGGAGCTTGATAGGGAGAGAGTAATCGAGATACTGGAGAGCAGTGGCATTGAATCACTAGAGTTAACTGCTTACTTCATGAAGGTACTATAGTGCTGAGAACACCGATCATACCTGAGTAGCCCAAGCGGCGTAACAGGGTCAACTGCACTGGGTTCAAAGCCATGAAGTACTCGGCGGATGAGCTTAGATGCAGCGAACTGCTCAGTACTAGACCCCACTCTACACATCCTTGGAAAAGCGGGTTCAGCCAGGTTATGTGGCAGGCCATGCTTGGAGCATCATCTCTGGTGATGCTTAAAGGGCTCTTCGGGTCGGGCAAAACGCTCTTCATCAGGTGGGCTATTGCTGAGCATAGCTTCTTAGCAGCGTCTATGATCCCTATATACCTTAAGATGCGTGACATAGGCACGGATCTAGAGGGGCTAGCTAGGCTGGCTGGGGTGGAGCTAAGCGATGTAGCCGAGCTCATCGCCGTGGCGATGGTCTATACTATGCGTAGATGCCATGAGGACAAGGAATGCATCTCTGAGGCGGTACTTAAAGAGCTGAAGAGACTTCTCGAAGAGGTTAAGCGGTATAGAGGCAAGGGGTTCACAGCGCTAGAGCTCCTGAAGAGGCTAGCCGATTCGAGTAGCTATGGCGTAGCGCTTCTCATAGATGAGCTCGAGTACATAGCGTGGTTAGCAGGCACGCCTCTAGGCGCACCCCTAGAGCGGAGGTATGCCGCCACGCTCTACACACTCCTCAGCGACATATTCGAGAACCTCTACCAGCTACTGCATAAGGGAGAGGAGTACATAGTAGTGTTAGCATCGGCACTGGATCTAAGGGACCTTCTGCTAACCTCTGTAGCCAGGTTTCTCGACCTACGTAGCAGTGGGCAGACACTCCCGCCAAGGGTGATGGAGTCGCTAGCGAAGTTCATCGAAACCCTGGCTAGGTATTCAGGGGTGCAGGGACTGGTAAGCCTCGCCATGGGGCGCCGAGTAGACTACGGGTTTAGGGCTTTAGAAAGGCTAAGGATCTTGACACGCATAGAGCCTGGGGTCTATACAAGGCTTAGGCACAACCTTGTTGAACTCAGCTATCTCAAGGATGATTACCTAGAGATCCTGCGCGTGAATATTCCCAGTCTAGACCTGGAAAGCGGTGAGCATCGCATAGCAGTAGAGTACTTCGCTGAGCTGGCTGAGAGGGTGGGTATTCCTCCACGCACGCTGATGTTCATGGTCAGAAGGTACATTGATAATGAGGCGTGGAGAGAGACTGTAAATGCTATGAATACCCTGAAGGGCTTAGCCTCTAAGTACTACGGATCCGAGCTTGTACAAGCTCTAGAACCCATAGAGAAGGCTCTACGCCGCGACTCGATACATGAGCGCCTAAGAGCCTTGTGTATAGATATAGATGAGCTAACTGAGCTAGATGACGAGGTGCTGAGAAGGGTTTACGAAGTCGATAAACCCGTCTACATGGACAGCATAGGCAGGGCATGCCTAGTCCCGAGACTTGAAACCCTAACAGCACTCTTTGAGGGATTCAAAACCGAGGTCCTCAATCCCCGAAACCCCCTAGAGAGCATAGTAGACACTATGAAGAAACTCTTCACGAGGAACCCACCCATTACATGACTGAATCTTAATGCAATAGACTCTAGCAGCTCTAACAGAGAGTAGTGTAGGGGAACACTTGAGTTAAAGTTGAGATATTCAGACAGGGCTACGTTAATGGTCTATGGCGATGAGCATTAGGGAACCTGTTCTGCCGAGTGTTGACAGTGGTGTTCAGGGGCGAGGGTCCTCTTCGTAGGCTTCTGCGTGAGCGTATGCAGAGAGGGCCTATTTTAAAGAAATTGAGGGAGGAGTTCTTTAAAGCCTCTACAAGGATCATTGGTTCTGAGGAGTTCGATGGTGTGCTTTCTGAGGATATTAGGTAGTGCGAAGGCTGTTGCAGTGATCTTCTCTCCGTATCTGAATACCAAGCGTGTAAAGCTCTTCCTGAGCATCAAGGGCGTGAGGGATGCTCTGAGCAGAGGTGTTAGGATGGTGGTTGTGACTAGGCCTGCTAGGGGAGGTAGAGGAGGTGTTAGCAACCCGAAGGAGCATGGTGATGCGATCAGGCTGCTCAGGGATGCGGGTGTGAAGGTGGTCGAGGTTGATGCTCTGCACTTCAAGGCTGTTATCATAGATAACGAGGTCATCTACCTAGGCTCGATAAACCCGCTTAGCGTAGTGACGTACAAGGAGATACCGGCGGACTACATGATCTGGTTTGAGAGCGAGGCGCTGGTAGACGAGATAGTGGAGAACGCTATAGGAAGAGAAGCGTATGAGAACTGGCTAGCCTCATAACCCTGAACCACCTTATTTTGAACCTTGAGGCGTAGGTATTATGAACTAAATGTAGTTGATAGTCATAACACCTTATCTCTGTGCTACAACAGCTCTAGAACATTAGGCCCTGCTTAAGGACAAACAAGTTCTGGGGCATCAGCGTTGCCTACACTATTATCGCTTCTCTAACCCACGAGGTAGAGATGCTGAGGAGGTATGTTAAGGGGTTCAGCACCCTTATGGGTAAAGAGTTGGTGTCCGTACCTAGGGAGATCGCGTTGAAGAATGGACGTATTCTGAAGTACCTCGTAGCGTTCTTCGAGCCAGAGGAGCGGGCCACCTTCGAGATTCGTGTACTCACGGTAACCCATAGGCTATCCTTGGAAGGGGAAGGTAAGGAACAGGTGGATACTGTGCGGAAGGTACTCGAGGGCGAGCTAAGAGCCCTGGAGAAGAGCTATGGCGATCTATGGCGCGGAGCGAATCCATGGATAGAGCCCGCCCCTATGGGAAGCCTGGGTATTAGGATATGGAGTAGCAATGTCTTTGCGGATATCGCATTTATTGATAGGAGGCTCCGCATAGCTATCCGGGCAAACAATGTTGAGCCGGGTAAACTGAGGGGATCGGTTGAACACCTAGTGGAATCCCTACTCAAAACACTTGCAGAACACAAACTCATGGAGGAAACCCCGGTGAAACAGGTTCTGGAATGCATAGCAGAAGATACAGAGCTACAGACGTAGCGTACCCCTCCGCGTTTAGTACTCTGCGTAT
>QMWY01000188.1 GCA_003661865.1 Thermoprotei archaeon | reverse complement strand
TTTATCACGGTGGCCGTGACGCTCTCTATGAGGTATATCACTGCGAGCCATAGGAAGCGGCGGTAGAAGAGTGTCGAGACCCGGGCTGTTAGGTAGCGGAAGCGGGGGAGCCTCGCTATGCCTCCCAGCAGGAGCATATCCTCACTGTACTCAGCAACAAGCACGTCAACAACATCCTCTATGAGGACCACCCCTAGTAGCCTCCCCTCATCGTCTACCACCGGAACGCGGCTGAGGTCATGCCTCACCATGAGTCTCGCGACCTCCTCGCGATCTACCGTGGGCTTCACCGATACCACATCCCTCCGCATAATGCTCTCTATAGGCCTATCCCTATCCTCCTTAAACAGGTCGGGCACCGTTACGTACCCCACGAGCCTCCCGGCATCGTCAACAACGTAGAGCACGTCCCTGACCTCTCCACGGCTCTTCTTGAGCAGCTCTACAGCATCGGCAACCCTAGACCCCTGCTTCACCACCACAACCTCGGTGGTCATGATCCCGCCGGCAGACTCTGGTGGGTAGCGCAGAAGAGGCCTTATCTTCTCCACAAACCCCCCGGGAGCCTAGATAGGACAGCACGTCGTGCATGAGGAGGCATCGACTGGAGGAGGTCTACGGCGTCATCAGGGGGGAGAGTTGAGGCTGCTTCAGCTAGCTTCTCGCTCGGCAGAACCCTGCACGCCTCCTCAGTAAGCTCTGGAGGCGCCCTTAGGAGGAGGCGCGCCAGGTAGTCTGGAGGCATGAGCATGTAGACCGGGGCCCGCTTATCTGGCGCGAGCCTGATCAGAACCTCTAGGAAGTCGGCGGGGTCTAGGAGCCTAACAAGCTCGGTTGTCATAGCGGGGTAGCGCGCAAGGAACTCTGCGTAGAGGGAGTACGCCTTCTCACCCCGCTCGACATCGACCTCCTCAACCCCATCAACCCTCAGCAGAACCTCCTCAGCCCCCCAGGGCTCGCTGGGGAAGTCAACGATGAAGAGCGAGCTCGCCCTACCCTCCTCAGCATAGGATAGCGCAAACACTATGTTGCCGCCGAGACCCGCTATTCGCTGCGCAACGTCTCTAAGAAGGCCAGGTCTATCCCTCCCACGCACCAGGAGCGCTATATACACGGAGAGCACCCTGCTTCGCTGTGCCGACATAGCTGCTTCCCGAACAAAAGGTGTATAAAGCTATGTACCCCACCAGGTGCTTAGGTCTAGGCTATGAGCAGCTGCACAGAGGGGCTCTTGAGGAGCGCCGAGACGCTGTATAGGGAGCTTGAGGGTCTTGAGAAGGGTGGAGGGAAGCTACGGCTGCTCCGCCTAGCCTCCGCAAGAGAACTGGCAGATGTGCTGCTGAGTGCGGTACTCGCTAGGTGTACAGGTATGCGCTGCCCCGCGCCTAGACATGAGGTGAGGCCCAGCGATGCGCCAAGGATTGTGAGGAGGCAGCTCCGCAGAATACCTAAGGAGCTGATCGACGAGCTGCCCCGGCTTGCTAGAGATGCCCATGAGCTGAACCGTGTTAGGAGCTCCTCGATAAAGCTCCTAGACGAGCTCTACGACTCCGTAGAGGCGAGACTCGAGGAGCTCATCAGGCGCTCTCATGAGCTGCGGGGTGAGGAGCTTCTAGACCTTGTCAGATCACTAGAGGCTATGTGCTCCCAAGGCGCTCCCCCACACCTAGACCCGCTCCAGTACCTAGAAGACCTCGTGGAGCTATACGTCAAGGAGCTAAGAGGGGGGCGTAGGCTCAGGAGGCGTGTTGAGGATGCTATAAGGAGCAGGTTAGAGCTCGCTTCCAAGTGCCTAGTAGCGCTACTGGTATCAGCCCCCTTGGCAACCGCCGTGGGGCGGGTCTACAGGGAGGCGCTAGAGAGGGGCAGGGTCCCCGACTCCACGGACGAGCTCGTTAGGAGAGTTCTCGACGCAGCACGCTGCGTCCTCTCAGCCCTCCTAACTCGCTGATCACGGATGCGAGGTCGCGATCTACGCGCCTCACCACTACATAGGCGACGCCCTCCTCAAGGGAATACTTCACAATCTTAGACCCCTTAACAACAAGCCACTCAGCAGCCACAGCCTCGCTACCCGTCAAGGGCTTTACGTAGGTCTCGTAGAGGTCGCTCAGGCACTCCCTATCCAGACACTCAAGGAACTCCTCAGGATCGGCCTCAAGCCTAACGACCTCACCCCCGGGCAGAACAGCCTCAACAACAAGCCACGTACTTCGCTCAAGCTCCGGCGCGTTCTTGATAGGGCCCCTCCCCACGTCCCTGTCCACGGAGCCACCCCATAGACCTTCTATGCGTTACGGAGTTAATACCCTAGCCCTAGGGCTCAAACTCTATGGATAGAACCACCTGGAACACAGTGTCGTACATAGCCCTGAGAGCCGCCACGTGAGGCCTATAGAGTATCATAGGCTCGCGGTACTCGATACCCAGCAGCTTCGCTATCGCCCTCGCCGCGACGCTATCCTCAACAACTACAGCACCCTCACCCATGTCAGGCCTGGAGACTAGTATTATGGGGAGCATAAGCCTCTCCGCTAGGTCATCGCCTATCCTTGATGCAAGATCCCTGAGCTCGCTACGCCTAAAGTAGTGCCTTGACCCATCCATCAGTAACACGCTCGGGTGCTCCTCCTTCAAGAGCTCCTTCAGGCTCTTCCTGATGCGCGCAACGTGTCTATTGGCAACCCTTAGCTCGGCTATCAGTACTCTCTCTATTTCACCCAAGCCCCACCCCTACACAACCTCGCCCACAATTCATAATAACTTAATTGCTTTCCTACTATCCTTTGTTGTGAACTCCAGCTGAAACAGGTGCACAGTCTATGACGCCGAGTGAGAGCGGGGAAGCTCCCCAACGGAGAAGGAGGAGGAAGAGGAAGCTGGAGGTAAGGGATAACAAGGTGGTGTTTAGGAAGAGGCTCGTACACGAGTTCGAGCTGCCTCCGGAGGTTGCGCAGTTCGCTAAGAAGATAGAGGATATACTGGACTGGCTGGTGTTCGACTCACCCGTAGCCTCATCCTTTAGGCACCCTCACTCCGTCAGGACCCTGGTGTTCCTACTGTACGCCCGCGCAATGGGCACACCCATAGCCGTAGTGGCGAAGAAGCTCAGGATAGCCCATGAGCAGCTGTACAGGCTGGAGAGGCTGCTTACGAGGCACGGGATCAAGGATCAGGTGTACCAGATGGTTTCACGAGCTTTAAAATCAAGATAATTTTTGACCGGGTGAGGAGCTGACTAGCCCGGAGGCTCCGTACTGATTACGCGTGATGAGGGCTGGGACAGAGACCGTTCAGGAATGACATCCCTTTTTACCCGTGGCGGCAACCTGTACCCCTCGGGGCGCCGTGTCCTGCAAGGTCTATGAAGAGACCATCGTGTTCTCAACCACCAACAGGTTCGAGCTTGTGGACCTGACCCATAGGGTGGAGGAGATCGTGAGGAGGAGCGGCGTTAAGAACGGTATATGCCTTGTCTTCGCACCCCACGCCACAGGCGCGATCATAGCCAACGAGCACGAGCGGGGGCTTATGGAGGACATACTGGAGTCCATCAGGAAGAGCTACCCCCCGGACTATCCGTGGAGGCACAACAGGATAGACGATAA
>QMWY01000187.1 GCA_003661865.1 Thermoprotei archaeon | reverse complement strand
GCAGCCCAGCCCACGACAACTACGTCTACCATTACGTAGGGGTTGCCGTAATCAGCGACGAGCTCTAGCCTCCTCTTCATCTCCCTCACATCCGCCGTGATGTTTGCGAGCCAGACCTTCCTCTCACCGGTCTCCTTCTCAGCCCTATCGATAGCCCTCATGATAGCCTTTGCACGCGCTTCGAAGCGGCAGAAGCTCGGGCTAGCGATATTCTCATCGTCCTTCACGTAGTCCATCCCGCCCACCAGTATCTCGTAGGCTAGCTTCTCAACCTCCTCAGGACTGTACCCCACCTTGGGCTTCGGAACAGTGCCTACGATAGGCCTGTCGTAGACCTTGAATATCTCCCTAACACCGCTAACCCCCTTCGAAGGCCCCTTAAAGTGCTTCAGGAACGCATAGGGCATGTATATATCCTCAACCCGGAGCCCCTCAATCCTCTTCATACCGAATATGTTGCCCGCAACCGATGCTAGGAACGCCGGCATGTTACCCTCTTCAAACAGCTCCACTGGGTAAGCTATTCTGACGAGGTAGGACCCGTCGCCTAGGTCCTTGAAGAAGTAGGCCCTGGCCATAAGGCTGTCGACCCTGCCTTGATCGTACCACGTGTACAGGGTGGTCCAGGTCCCCACGCTACTCTCCGCCGCCACACCACCCGCAGCATCCTCTATGCTAAACCCCTTAGCAGGCGTGATCCTGAAGGTCACAACAATGTCCCTATTGGGATCAGGGGTATACCCCTTCTTTATGAAGAGGAGGTATGGCTCGAAGTCCTTAGGCACGGTCCACACCGATCGGCTATAGCGGAAAACGCTACGTAATATATCCTAAAGCTCCCTTACTGGTGAATCAGTGATTAACCATAGTACAGTGCTAGATTACACTACACCTATCGATTCTTTAAGAGAATTCGTATCCTGTGTAGAGGAGGTTACTGGTCTCCTCATAGTTGCCTAGAAGCCGAGTAATGCTGTGAGCAATGAGCAAAGCTACGTATGCATTGGAACTTGTTCTCGTAGAGACCCTTGAGCTTGCTCGTAGCGATGTAAAGGAGCTTGCAAATGAACGTGCTTACCTCGCTCAGTTTCAGCTCCTAGCCCTTTCCCTTCTTCGCAAACCTTAGAAGGCCTTGAGATGCGCCGCTACGCTTCCTCAGCACCACCTCTACAAACCTATCTCTAACCGGTTCGTAGATCTCTTTGTAGAATCTCTGCGGGTCTATCAAAGCCGATCGCGGAAATCTCTTAAGGTACTCCAAGGCTGCTCTCCACGCCTCCCTAAAGTCTATCCCTGCCTCGGCGAACTTCCTAACAACGTTTCTCTCGAAATCATCAGGTCTCTGCACAACACCACCCATGACGAACCAGCCATCGGTTGATACCTGAACTCTTTCACCTGCGATCTCTGCCCACTTAACACTGCTTTCGGATACCGTGGCTCCACCGAATCTCCTTGGTGCTGCGCGGTACGCAGCTCTCCTCCCTGGACCATAGTACTTAGCCCATGCGTAGAAGATCGCACGGTTGAGCCCGAAGCTCTTCGCTTTCTCTTCGTCTCCATAGAGCAGGTAGTACCTAGCCGCCTGGAGAAGTGCCATTACGGGGAACCTCCCTGGGTTCCTAACAGGTCCTTGGACCTCTACAGCCACCACTCGCTGTGTCTGCTCAGTAGAAGATATAATGCTCCTCTTCAGGGGAACGCTGCGTAGTGCCTCCTCTAGGAGCTGCTGAGCCTCACCTAGTACGAATCTATTCCATAGCTTTGGCCTGTACCTTGGGTTCTCAGGGCTGCTCCACGAGGGGTTGAAGGAGCCTAGATCCTCTGGTGCTATGGGTACGGCTACTGAGTCCAGTCTCCTATGGAGGCTTAGCGGGGCCGTGAACACCCTCTTCTCCGCAACCATGTTCTCGATCTTGATCGCTCCGCTGCACTTCTCAACAATGGCCTTGAGCCTCGGCCCTAGGCTCCTGAGAATATGCTCCACCAGCGCATAGGCAGCAGTAACGGGGTTTACCCCAGGTACTCGGGGAATAGCCTTCTCAACGATCCTGACATGCATACCCGCACCGCTCCACAGCATGTAGATGCTCCGGCACACACCCTTCTCGTGACACACCCAAGCATAGATCGCCTCGGCAGCCTCAACTACGCAGCTCCACACATCATCTACTCTAGCCTCGTCAACTATATCTATGTCTATGAACGGCGTTGCGGCAGCTACGTTATGTCCATAGCCCTCCTCAAAATCCCTCCTATCCTTAAGGCTTGTAAAGACCTCTATTGATCCATAGAAGCTTCTAACACCTCTGTACTCCGCCACGAGTTTTGGTACATCTCTAGGGGACTCCACAACTAGTGGTCTATTGCCGCGCCACCGAACCCATCTCTTACCCGGCGCCTCCAAAGCAGCCCATCGACCCCTTAGAAACCCCGCTATCTCTTTAGCAACCCATGGCCTAAGATAGTGCTTTAGGGGATCCACACTCACCACCGGAGCAGATCCTTCTTCAGCTACTCCCCGTATCTACCTCGGGGCTCCATAGCGTAACCGATTTAACTATGTGTTGTGTGAGGTAGGTGCTGAGCGTGGGAGCTTGGCTGAGCGTTCTAGCCGTATACCCGGTTTCTATAGGCTGCCTATGGAGGAGAGGCTCAGGATTGTTGCTGAGTGGGCTGGGCTTACAGAGGAGGAGGTTGAACTCCTTAGGAACTTCGGGAACTTGGAGCCCAAGATCGCCGATGCCATGATAGAGAACGTTGTTGGGGGCATGACCTACCCCTTCGCTGTGGCTACGAACTTCAGGATCAATGGGAGGGACTACCTCATCCCCATGGTGATCGAGGAGAGCAGCGTTGTTGCAGCTGCAAGCAACGCTGCGAGGATGCTTAGGGAAGGGCGGGGGATCGTTGCGAAGGCGGGGCCCCAGCTAATGATAGGGCAGGTGCACCTGATGAAGGTGGATGCGCCTAGGTACAAGGCGCTGAAGATCCTAGAGCACAGGGACGAGATCCTAGAGCATGCGAACCAGCAGGACCCGACGCTGGTTAGGCTAGGTGGGGGTGCTAGAGACCTCGAGGTAAGGGTTGTTGAGACGCGTAGGGGGCCCGCGATCGTGGTGCACCTGATCGTGGATGTGCTCGACGCCATGGGGGCCAACGCCGTGAACACCATGGCTGAGGCCGTTGCGCCCCTCCTAGAGAAGATCGTTGGTGGGGAGGCGAGGCTCAGGATAATCTCGAACTACGCGGTGTACCGCCTGGTCAGGGCATGGGCCAGGGCCCCGCCCGAAGCAGTTGGGGGGCGCGACGTGGTTGAGAAGATAGCCGATGCAAGTGCGCTGGCGGAGGCCGATCCCTTCAGGGCCGTTACCCACAACAAGGGGATCCTAAACGGCGTCATAGCCGTGGCCCTAGCCACAGCACAGGATCACCGGGCTATAGAGGCGGGGGTGCACGCGTACGCAGCTAGGGACGGTGTGTATAGGCCCCTCAGCACATGGGATGTGGATTCCGGTGGGTACCTCGTAGGCACCCTCGAGATGCCCTTACAGGTAGGTATTGTTGGGGGCGCTACCAAGGTCCACCCGATCGCGAGGATAGCGCTGAAGATCCTCGGCGTTAAGACG
>QMWY01000186.1 GCA_003661865.1 Thermoprotei archaeon | reverse complement strand
TAAGAAGGCGTTCGACGGCGATGGCTACGTGCTGAGGCTGTTCAACCCGTTCAAGAGGAGGGTTGTGGCGAGGGTTAGGCTGGGCTTCGAGCCTAGGAAGGTTGTCGAGGTCAATATCCCGGAGCTCAACGTCGTGAACGAGCTCGAGGTTGCGGGTAGGGAGCTGAAGGTTGAGCTAGGGCCCCTAGAGGTCAAGACGCTGAAGCTCCTCACCTAGCCCTAGGCAATCGTGTTTTAACCTCCTCCACACCCTCTCTAGCCCCGGGGCAGCTCCGTATTGGTGCTGAGGGAGTACGCCTTCCACCTCCTTGCCGCGGCTGCCGTAGCCGCAGTGATAGCGCTGCTGCTGTTCATAGGGGTCGCGGCCCCCGAGCTCTACAGCGACCCCATACTCTACTTCGGGAGCGCTGTCCTCCAGAGCTACGCAGCTCTAGTGGCCGTCCCCTTCACCATATGGGTCATCTACATGCAGAGCCGGTACGGAACCATAGTCGTGAGGATGTTCCTGAGGAGGGTTGTCCTGCCATTCGCTATCATGGCCGCCATGACCGTCATCTCGGCCCTCACCATAGCCCTCGCACACACCCCCTACGCAGCTATCGCCTACCACGTGGAGTTCGCTGCCTCCATGCTGCTCCTCCCGGTCCTGGTCACCTACATACTCAGGCTCATGACCATGGACCCGCTCAGGGTAGCCAGGTTCATAGAGAGGTACTCGAGGACCCGGGAGGAGTTCATAGCCACGTCTCTACACCTCCTGAGGCTCTACATAGCTGAGAGCTACCCGGATACCAGGGCTATAGACGCGATCCTGAGGAGGCTGGCATCCGCCGTGGCGCGGGACATGCCGAGGCTTAAGCCGAGACCCGTGCTCTGGCTCAGGTTCAAGGACTTCCTCAAGTCCCTGGTTCTAGAGGCTTCGTACCTTCCGAGCAGGTACTCGATGAGGGTGCTGATGAAGAGCTTCCTCACCTGGCTCCTCGCATCGAACCGGGACAAGGTCGCTAGGAACTTCATAAGGTACTACCGCATGGTGGCTATGAAGTACATAGAGGAGCAGCTCCCATCGGAGGCGGCGCGGGACGTGCTCATAGAGCCTGTGCTGGGGACCCTTAGGGAGCTCAAGGACGAGAGGCTTGTGCCCTACGCTCTGGAGCAGCTCAGGGCGTTCCTCAAGAGGGTTGCGCACCTCGGGGAGGCCGGGGAGATATCTCTTCGCGAGGTCTGCAGAATTCTAGACCTTGTCTCCCTACACATGGAGAGGCTCGGCGAGGCGGTTAAGCTGGAGTGCCCCGAGGCAGCCGCCCTTAGGAGGACCGTGGCGAACCTTAGGAAGGAGTTCAGGTGCCTACCTCGCACCGCGGCACAGCCCCAGCAGCCCCAACAGGTGGCTAGGCAGCGTGGTGAGGAGAAGGCTGAGCAGGAGTCTGGGGAGAGGGCTGGGTCTAAATAGCTCAACACCTCCTGTATAGTTACGCGGCTAGTACGCGGGGCATATGGGCCCCGGGGGCTGCTGTAGGGGTTGGATGCTCTCCACAGCCTAGTACTGCTGCTCGTGCTAGCGAAGCTCCTCGAATACCCCGCTAGGAGGATAGGGCTCAACCCTATAGTTGCGCACGTAGCCGCCGGTGTAGTCCTGGGCCCCTACGTACTGGGCATTGTGATGCCCAGCAGCGACCTCGAAGCCATTTCCTACCTAGGCCTCCTACTCTTCATGTTCTACACGGGGGTGACCACGAGCTTCAAGGAGCTCCACAGGATGAGGAAGGCGATAGTGCTCGTAGGAGCAGCGGGTGCTGGGCTCACAGCCCTAGCAACCTACGCCGCTCTAAACACCGTAGGGGTTCGGGGGGTTAAGGCCCTCGTGATATCGATAATACTCTCCAACACAGCTACCGAGACCGTGGCGGCTATAGTGAGGGGAGAGCACGACGAGGTCCTCAGGGCCATAATCCTTGGGAGCAGCGTTGTGGATGACGTGCTGGCGGTGTTCATGATAAGCATCGTGTCGCAGGGCATTGGGAACTACCACCATGTACTCCGGGTAGTCGTGCTCACGGGGCTTTTCCTAGCTGCTGCCATAGGGGTTAGCGAGCTCCTTGTTAGGAGGCCTAGCGTGTTCTACCAGAGGGTATCCGGGAACCCCGTGCTCTTTGCCTCCGTATCCATACTCATGACCATGGCGCTGGCATATCTATCCAGGCTATCGGGCCTGAGCGAGCTTATAGGGGCCTACATAGCGGGCCTGATAATAGGGAGGGGTAGGGAGTACCACGACCCCCTGCTCCTGGCGAGGGTCGCTATAGCCGATTTCATAGACGAGCTGAAGGTGTTCCTAGAGGCGCTCTTCATACCGCTGTTCTTCACGTATGTAGGCCTCCTAGCAGCTCCCTACTCCACTGACCCCCAGCTCTTCACAGCTATGTTCACCACCGCCATTCTGGGAAAGGTTCTTGGCTGCGGGCTAGCGTCGTACCCATACCTTAGGAGCGGTGCTAGGAGCATAGCTGTGGGCGCGGCGATGGTTGGGCGAGGGGCTCTAGAGACAGCGTTGCTCAAGCTCCTGCTGGACCAGGGGGTGTTGAGTACGGGGGAGTACAGCAGCATACTAGCGGCATCCCTAGCAACAACGATCGCTGCGCCCCTTCTCTACACGACTGTGCGCAGGGGCCTGGAGGGGTAGGCCAAGGGCTATATCCCCTTGCACAGACCACTGCTCCTGGTGCAGGGCTTGTCCTGGAAACCGCTCCGCGGGGTAAGGGTTCTGGACCTGAGCCACACCCTCGCAGGCCCCTTCGCAACGATGGTCCTGGCAGATCTCGGGGCGGAGGTAGTTAAGATCGAGCCTCCGGGCGGTGACGAGACCCGTAGCTGGGCGCCTTTCGTAGATGGTGAGAGCGCCTACTTCATGTCGATAAACCGGGGTAAGAAGAGCGTTGTTGTGAACCTCAAGGATCCGAGGGGCCGCGAGATCATCTATAGGCTTGCTAGGCGCAGCCACGTTGTCATCGAGAACTTCAGGCCCAGTGTCGCCGAGAGGCTCGGGGTGGACTATAGCACGATCTCCAGGGTAAACCCCGGTGTGGTGTACGTAAGTATAAAGGGGTTTGGGAGCAGAAGCCCCTACGCCTCGAAGCCCGCCTACGACATAGTTATACAGGGTATGAGCGGCCTCATGGCTACCACGGGAGAGGAGGGGAGGCCACCTGTAAGGGTCTCATTCGCGCTGTTCGACGTGATAACAGGTCTCCTAGCAGCGGTCTACACCCTCGCTGCGCTTAGGAGCGGTGAGAGGCCCATACACGTGGAGGTGTCTATGTACGACGCCGCTGTCTTCTCCATGTGCTACGTCCCCATGATATACCTCCTAACGGGTAGGAAGCCCCCGAGGATGGGCTCGGCACACCCCTCGATAGTGCCCTACCAGGCGTTCCGCGGAAGCGACGGGAGGTGGTTCATAGTTGCAGCCGCCAACGATAGGCTGTGGAGGGCCCTCTGCAGGGCCATCGGGCTTGAGGAGCTTGCGGACGACCCTAGGTTCCGTACAAACGCAGACCGGGTGAGGAACCGAGGGGAGCTGGTACCGATACTCGAGAAGGTGTTCTCGGAGAAGCCCCGCAGCTACTGGCTAAAGC
>QMWY01000185.1 GCA_003661865.1 Thermoprotei archaeon | reverse complement strand
GTATATCGTTGGGGAACCCCTCCTAAGAAGGTTAAGCGCCTCGTCAAGCGTATAGGGGAAGGGCTCGATAGGGAGAGGGATATCGCCGACGAGTTCAAGCACCTCGTGGATACGCTCAGTGAAACCCTTGCTGAACTCCCCAATTATCAAGAGGTCGTAGTCGCTCCACGGACCCCGGTCGCCTCAAGCCCTAGACCCAAAGAGTATAACAGCCACGACCCTGAACCTAGACCTAAGCCTAGCAACAACCTCAGTGAGAAGCTCCTCGTCACCCCTGCTCCCCGCTTCTCGAAGAACCTCCGGAGCAGTACCCTGATGCTGCGGCCCCACGGAGCCTCATCCAAGCTCTACAGCTGCGCCTTCACAGCCTTCTCAGCGGCTTGATGAGCGTAGAACACGGCAGCGCTGCACCTCTTCTCCCTGTGTAGGATCCTAGCAGTATCGAGATCCCAAAACGCTTCGCTGAGCCATCTACGCGCCTCATTCCTCAAGAGGCCCCCGGAAAATTGCGTTTCAACTGTCTAGGCTGTGTCAAGCGTCGTGGTCGGCCTCCTTAGAACTTCTTGAAGCGGTTGCGGGGTGCTCCGCATACTGGGCATTTCTCAGGCGCCTCAGCCCCGACGTGGGTGTAGCCGCATACTGGGCATACCCACACGGCTCCCTCTAGAGGCATATCGCTACCCTTATCCACGTAGCTCTTGGCCCTCTTAAACAGCTCCGCGTGCACCTTCTCCGACTCTAAAGCCCATTGGAAGCTCATCTCAGCGCTCCGCTCACCCTGCGCCCTAGCGATCTCTATGTAGACCGGGTACATCTCCTCGACCTCGAACTCCTCACCCCTAATCGCAAGCCCTAGGTTCTTCGACGTGTTGCCCGGCCCTAGGGGAGCACCGGCAACGATCTTCGCATCGGTATCCAGTTCACGAAGCCTCTCTAGGTGGTTCCTCGCATGCACAAGCTCCGAGAACGCCACTGCCCTGAAGAGCCGGGCTACGTTTCCGAAGCCCTCGCGCTCAGCTATATCTGCGAACACCAGGTACCTAGTATGAGCCATGGATTCCCCGCCAAACGCTGAGGCGAGGGCATCGCGGGTCATGGGCCTGGGAATAGACATAGAGGCCACCACCCTGTATAGGCTCTACTACGGCGATAAGGCTTCGGATCAGCCCGGGTACGCTCATCACACCTCAGCAGAGGCCGTAACTCATCACCTTCTCCGCGGCACTAGGGCTAGGGCCCTTGCAGGAGCCCCATCACCACTCCTGATCGGGAGGGGGAGGCATAGGAACCACACCCTCTTGCCCACCAGTCTCCCTAGGTTGCGCGATAGGTTCTCAACGATCAGTACTCCCTGGGATAGGAGCATTCGGTGCACAATGGGCTCCTCAGCACCGGGGGCATCCACGCTTGGGGAATCTATACCCACGACCCTAACACCGCGTTTAACCAGGAGCTCTGCCGCTTCTCGGGATAGGTAGGGGTAGTCATCTGTTACCCATCCACGCCTCCACGCAGCGCTGATCCCGGTATATATCAGTAGAACGCGGGACGGGTTAAGAGGAACTACATCCGGTGGTACCTCGCGGTACCCACGGGCATCCACAACGATCGCCTCGCCCGAGAACGCCATGGGGCCAAGCTCATCAACCGCTGCCCCACCATCTACGAAGTGCGCAGGCGCATCTACATGAGTACCGCTGTGGCTACCAAGGATGAGGAGCTTCAGGTTAACACCGTCGCGCCTAAGGCTCCTCCACTGCATCACCGTAGGCCTCGGATCCCCGGGGTAGTAGGGCATGCCGTCCTCCACCGAGTTCGTGAGGTCGACAACCTCGAAGCCCTGTAGAAGCCTCGAGAGCTCGGCTACAGGATCGGGCAAGCGCATCCCCGTGCCCTAGACGCTGGGGAGGTAGAAGAGGGTTATACCCCCTGAACCCCGGTGCCTAAGCGGCGCCGGCGTTGCGGAGCGGGGGGCTGCCCGAGGTGCTTGTTGACTGCAGGGTCAACGGCAGGTTCTGCGCTCAGTGTTGCTACGGGACCGAGATGGTGCTGACTCTGGAGGATATCGAGAGGATCACAGCTGCTGGGTACAGGTTGGAGGAGTTCGCTGAGTACAGGGATGGGTTCGTTAGGCTGCGCAACGTAGATGGGCACTGCGTGTTCCTAGACCCCGCTACGGGTAGGTGCAGGATCTACCCCGTAAGGCCACTGGGCTGCAGGCTATACCCCCTGGTCTACGACCCGGTTAGGGACGAGGTCCTGGTCGATGACCTGTGCCCCCGTGCGGACGAGGTCCGCAGAGCCGTTGGGGATCCGAATAGGTACCGCTACGTGATGAGGAGGCTCCTGAGGAGCGCTTTGAGGACAGCCCAGGTCTATGGGGAGGCGCTACGCAACACCTATCCCTCTCCCAAGGAGTAGGTCTAGGGAGGGGAGCTGCGTAGTGGACTGCAGGTTCAGGGTGGGTGTTCTTGGGAGGAGCATATGCTTCTCCGATAGGGAGCTGGAGGTAGCAGCGATCGAGGGTATGGCGCGGGGCTACCACCCCTTCCCCGTAGCTATCTACGGCCCGGAGGGCTGTGGAAAGACCACGCTTACACGCTACCTAGTCCATAGGCTGGGGAACGAGGGCTACCTAGCGATATACCTAGACGCACTTACAGAGGTGCCTGGAAAGGCGCTGGAGCTCAGCCCCCCTATCCCACAGCATGTTGTAGAGGATGCTCTTAGGAGCCTAAGCGTGCCCCTCTCAGGGGTGATCGCGCGCTACGCGGCTAGGGTTGCCGAGGCCCTGTGGAGGCGTGTGAAGATGCGTAGAGGGGTGGTAGTCGTGGTTGACGATGTGTATAGAGCCGTAGGGCTGGGCGCCGCGGAGAGGTACACGAAGGCCCTCTACGAATGGGTTTCGCGGAGCGCCCCGCGCCACGGTGTTAAGAACCTCCTGGTGCTGCTCACAACCTCGGAGGGGGTTTCGAAGCGTCTCTTAGCTAGGCACAGCTACGTAGAGCTCTACATGCTGTGGAACCTTCCGGAGAAGGGCTTCGAGGAGTTCGTAGAGCAGCTAAACCCGCCGCACAGCCCCAGCGACCTCTACACAGCCACCGGTGGGAACCCCAGGATACTCATAGAGATCGCGAGGCACGGCTGGGACCACGAAAGGGTTAGGCGTATGTACAGGGATAGGATCAGGAGCGCGATCCGCTCATTAGGGATCCCCCGTGAGAAGCTCCGGGAACTTGCCAGGGACCCCGACGCGGATCCCGAGACCGCTGCTAAGCTCGAGGAGCTAGGACTCATGATAGAGCTCATGAGGAGCTCAGCCCTAGGCGAGGCCCCGAATCCCGACCCCGACCTAGGAATAGGAACCGAGTGGGCATGGCAAACACCGCTCTTCAGAACAGCCGTACTCGAGCTCTAGCCCAGAACCAAGGCATCAGCAGTTCACAGCATCATCACCCGATCAGCGCAGCCAGAGGCATCATCACACCAACCCCACAAAACCTCATCACATCCCTTTATAAACCCCTCTATCCCTTCGCTATCTCAAATCCTCTTCTCTTTCCCTATTACTCGTTCCCGGTAGACCCCTGGGATGCTTATGAATACTTTAAGAACCTTTCTCTCTATGTATAGATCGTGGGGCTGATC
>QMWY01000184.1 GCA_003661865.1 Thermoprotei archaeon | reverse complement strand
GGCTCGCATTATAAATACGTGGTTGAGCTCTGAGTTGGCTCGCATTGAAGTGACGCGCTCAACTGCCCTTCGGCTCGCAAGTATAGCCCGCAGTCAATGGCTAAAACGGCTCGCATGTTCTAATTGCCTGAAATTTTTCTTGCGGCTCGCAAGATCAAGCCGCTGCTGCATGTTTTCCTCGGCTCGCAAATTTATTGCGTGCTCAAACCATGAAGCGGCTCGCAGTCTAATTATGTGGTCTGCCTTCTGCTCGGCTCGCATTACTATAACGGATCCACTGTAGTAGCGGCTCGCAAGGAAATTCCGGGTTCATTGCCCGGTCGGCTCGCAGATGTCACCCGCTGTTAAGGTCTTTCTCGGCTCGCAAGCCCAGCACGGATTCATTTAAAGATTGGCTCGCAACTTTTCCCTGGCGCCCATTTAAAAGACGGCTCGCAAGATTATATCGCAGTTAATAACTGAATCGGCTCGCATTAGCTATATGGTCGCCCCAAATTCCATGTGGCTCGCATTTACCCTGGGGCTCGACCCGACAGGCGGCTCGCAGTTTAAATGTGGTTGCCATTTTGCGGTCGGCTCGCAATGCACCATCGCCGTCAACCTTCGCTCTGGCTCTCACCCGTGCTTAGCTGGTTAAGCGTCCTTATCAGGCTTTCGTACACCGCCTCGTCGAGCCCCACCTCCTCGAGCACTCTCTTCACGTAGTTCCTGTAGAACTGGTCTTTGGTGTAATCTCCAACATAGTCGATTACCGGCGGTATGTACTCGTGCGGCCTCAGCTCCACTATGTACGGCTTCCTCCACGGGAGGCCCATCATCTCCCTGCCAATGCAGTAATAGTGCGACAGAAATAGCTTCGTCGTCACCCTCCTCGCGTGGGCTATGTGGTGCGCCATCGTCCAGTCCCTGTGCCTGGGGTTCCTCAGCGACTCCTCGAGGAACTTCTTGTAGAAGCCCTTGTAGACGCCGCCCGTCATCTGGAAGCTCCTGCCTATCAGCCAGCAGAGCCTCCTTGCTGTAGGGTTCCAGCTGACCTTCCTGCCGGCGACCCTCCTGGGCGCCCTGCCGACCAGCATCATTCCGCACCTGGGGCACCTGCCCGGCGCGTCGGATATGTATCCGCAGTGCGGGCACGCGAACTCCACATGCAATCCCGCGTACTTCCACATCTTGGAGACTGTCTCGAACTTGGCGGGGTTCAGCACCGTTATGAGTCCAGCAGCCAGCACCGGTCCTATGCCCTTGACGTACTTGAGGTAGTTGGTCCAGAGCGGGTGCCTGCTGACGTACTGGTAGAGGTAGGCGTATATGCCCTTCTCTATGTCCCTCAACTCACCTAAGATCGTGCCTAAGAGTGCCGGCGGGGTCACCTTGACTACCTCCGCTGGGGCGCCGCAGAGGGGGCACCTGCCGTCCCACTTCTTCTTGCGCTTGGGGTAGGGTATCATGTGGTTGCTGGGGCACCTAATGAATTCCGTCACCTTGACCCTGTTGTTGACCGCCACCCTGAGCTTCTGTATGTCGTAGTAGAGCTTGATCATGGTCTTGATGTGGGTCTCCTCGCCCAATTTCGCCGCGGCCTGGGACATGGGCCCACCCCGGGTTCGGGAAAAATTGTTGCTTTGACTTGAGTATCTTCACATCAGCTCCGCCAGCTTCTTCTCCCACAGCCTCCTGCCTCTGGGGCTCGACGCTATCCTGTCGGCCTCCTCAGCGCTCCAGCCGCAGGCCAGCCTCAGGTAGGCGGCCAGGAAGTTCCTCACCGACTCCTCGGTGGCCGGCACCCTGAGCACCCGCATGAACTCCTTTATCGCCTCGACGTCGTCTTCGCTCAGCTCTATCCAGTACCTGTCCATTATTTCGTACAGCAGGTCGGTCCGGGTCTTCACCATATCACCTCATTGGCTTGGACTCCTCAGTCACGCCCTCCGCCCTCCTCGGCGAGCCTCCTCACCGCCTCCTCCAGCCTCTTGTCGAGGTCGGCGAACTTCGGCCCTATCTCCTTGATTAGTGGCTCTAGCTTCTGTACGATGCACTCTACATACCCTTCCCACTCCTCCTCGTCCCTGCTGAACGGGTCATCTATGCATTCATCGATTAACACCTCGGCCAACTTCTTCCCGTTCACTTCATGAGTCATTATCGCGTCCCAGCCTCCGTCGCCCAGCCACTTCAGGACCGGGTACCACTCGTCCTCCAGCCCCACGTTCATCGCGTAGACCTTGATGTTGTGTACTATCCAGTCCTGGAGGTTTAGGTACGGGAAAGTATCGCACTCGACCAACTACACCACCCCGAGCGCGCGCAGCAGGAAGGTCAGCACGTGCGCGGACACGCAGCCCGCGAGGTACTCCACGAAGTCCCCCGCCTTGTAGGCCATCTTCTCCCTCTCGCGGAGCTGGTAGGCGATGTACGCGGCCGTCGCGGCGGGGAACGATACCGGAACCCCGAGGGCGGAGTCGAGGATCATGACGTGTGGGATTAAAAAGTGTATTGTGCTTTTCCAGTCGTCGAACGCCCTAACCCTCACGGGGCTCCACCTCCTTTATGAGCCCCAGCTGGCCGTATATCTCTATCCTCCCTCCCCTCACGTATATCCAGAAGAGCTCCCTGCCCCTCCTCTCTATGGTGTAGACCTCGGTGCCGTCGTGGAGCCTGCCCCTCCAGACGTCGTAGCAGGACTCCGCTATTATCTGCAGCGCCGTCCTGAGGTCAGCGGCGTCCTTGACGGACCTGAGGAGCTCGGCGACCCTCCACTGCCTCATGCACCTACCCACCCTCCCTCACCTCCGCGTCGGACAGCATCATGATCGCCTCGTCCAGGTGCTTCAGCGCCTCCCTGAGCTTCTCCCTGGCCTTGCCCACGTCCCCTCCCCTCGACAGGATGTAGTACGCGTGGCCGGCGAGCCCCTTGGCCAGCCCCAGGCTCAGCAGCACCTTGGTCTTGATGCCCCTCCTGCCCATCACTCCTCCACCTCCTTTATGACCTCAGACTCCCTGAGCAGCCTCTCCAGCGCGTCTAGGAGATATGTGCTCGGCCTCGCCTCGACGTCCAGGTAGCTCGGCGTGTCGATCAAGTTGGTGAACAGCCCTAGCTTCCCCAGCCTCACCACCAGCCTGTCGGTGTCGGCGAAGTACACCAGCTGGTAGGCGTCTAGGTCGACGAATATGCAGTCGTCGGCGACCTCGCACTCGTAGACCCCCACGGCGCTGTTGTAGAGGAGGTAGCGGGTCATGTCTACCCACCTAATCTTCTTCGATGAATGCGTAGCCCAGTACCATAGCGATCATGCACAGCGTTACCTGCGCCACCAGCACCACTAAGAGGTCGCTAACGTTAATTTTGCCGTCAGGCAGCTCGTACACCAGTACCTGGTGGGAGCCGTTCACCGACTCGTACTGCAGCACCGGCATGGTGTAGCAGGCGTACGCGACGACCGCGACGATTATCATTAATATCGTCGCCACAGCAACCCCAGCCAAGTACGCCTCCTTCTTCCTCACCGTGCTCTCACCTCACCCCTGCGATCCTTTCCGGCGATCTCCGCCAGCGCCCTCTCCACCCTGGACACCCTCTCGCTCAGCTCCGCGACCTCCGCCTTGACCTGCTCCAGCTCCTCCGCTACCGACCTGAGCTCCTCCTCCAGCCTCCTGAGG
>QMWY01000183.1 GCA_003661865.1 Thermoprotei archaeon | reverse complement strand
GTGATTGTTGCTGTGGTCAGCGGTAGGAGCATGTATCCTGTTCTTCGAACTGGCGACATAGTATTTGTTCTACCGCGCCAGGTCTGCGGCGAGATCTCGGTTGGCGACGTGATCGTGTACCGCGACACGGCGAACGAGCTGATAATACACCGCGTCATAGCTGTGGAGAGGTGCGGCAACGAGACCTACTTCAGGGTCAAGGGCGATAACAACCCCATAGAGGATTACTACAAGTACGTTGCGTGCCCCCTGAACAGCGAGGTTAGGGGGATTCCCGAGAGTCGTGTGGCGGGCAAGGTTCTGTCCATAGCAGGCGCGGTCCTGAAGATCCCGTACCTAGGCCTCATAAAGGTGTCGGGATTCGCTGGGCTCAGCTAAGCTCCCGCAGGATCTCGCTCCCCAAGGCCTCGACAACCTCCCTGATATACTGCCCCACGCTCTTAAGCCTTCTAATCCTATCTAGGTACTCCTCCTTTGAGAACCCCGCCCTGCGCCACTCCTCGTACGCCTCAACAACCCTTCTGTACGCCTCTAGGTGGATCCTGCACAGGCTGCGGGAGACGGCTCTCCTACCACAGAGCCTACACCTATCACCAGCCCCTGCTACAGGTATGAAGCTCGGCACCTCCTCAAGCGCTTTGCGGTAGCTGCTCCTGAACCTCTCGAGGCTGCCCGAGATCACCTTCTTCGCCTCCTCGACAACCTCTCTGCACCGCAGCTTCCTAGCCCTTATAGCCTCTACGTACTCCTCGAACCTCCTGGTAAGCTCAACCTCTACAAGTTGCGGGAAGAACTCCTGTAGCAGCGACGCAACCGCTAGGCCAAGGTCGCTCACATCGATCCTCCCTGAGCGCGCCACCACGTACCCCCTCCTAAACAGCACCTCGATTATCTCCGCCCGTGTGCTCTCGGTACCTATACCAACGCTCTCCATCCACCTAAGGAGCTCCAGCCTCGTTGGCGGGGGCGGGGGCTTCGTGTACCTGATGCTGTAGGACGCCTTGGCTACGGGGATTTTCGCACCCCTCTTCAGCAGCTCCTGCGGAATGCCCTCACCCTCCCTAGGCCTATGGTATGGGTAGTACCTGTACCAGCCCTCACGTACCACGCGCAGTGTCGATATCCTGAATCTCCTTCCACAGGCACTGACGTAGACCGTTACGGACCTGAGCACCGCGGGCTGGGCGAAGGTTGCGAGGTAGCGCCTAACTATGAGGTCGTACAGCGCTAGGTGCTTCTTGGATAGGCGCTTCGCAGAGCCCTCCCCCGTTGGGTATATAGCTGGGTGTGCCGGGTCATAGCTAGGCCCGTTGTTGGGGCGTAGGATACCGCGGGTTTCGAGCAGGAGCGATGCGATGAGGGATCGGTAGCGCGGGTTCCTAGATAGTGCCTTCAGAACCCCCCGGTTGTCGAGTGTAGGGGGCAGCTTCTGGCTGTTGGTCCTCGGGTAGCTTATCAGCGCCTCTAGGTAGAGATCCTCAGCTAGCTTCTGCGTGGTGTAGGGCGAGAACCTGAGGATCTGCCCAGCCTCTTTCTGAAGGTCCGGCAGGTTGAAGGGGTGCGGCGGAAGAACCCTCTTCTCCTCGATACGCACCTCGGTCACGCGTACGTACCCCTCCTCCCTAATGCACTTCACGAATTCCGCGGCGGAGCTCCTAGAGGTGAACGGCTCGTCGTCGTACTCAAGCCCCAGGAGCTTGTTACCCACCCTCACTTGGACCCGGGGGTAGAAGCGGGGGAGTGGCACGAACAGCCTACGCTCGATTATCCTAGTCACTGCCCTTAGAAGTGTTGGAGACTGCACACGCCCGGCGCTGAGGATGACCTTCTTACCCAGTGCATCGCTCATGAGGTCCGAGATCGCCCTAGACACGTTTATGCCCCACATCCAGTCGAGCTCATGCCTGCAGAGCCCCGCCTCAACCATCTCGTGGTCTAGGGAGCCTAGGCTCCTAAACGCCCTCAGGATCTCGCTGCGTGTAAGGCTCGAGAACTTCGCCCTGAAAACCCTCCTTCCCGGTAGCAGGAACTTTATTATGAGGTACCCTATGACCGAGCCCTCTATATCGTAGTCGCACGCGTTGATCGTGGTGTGCGCACGCTGTGCCAGCACCTTGAGTGCCTCTAAGAACCTCTTAGTATGCGAGGACCCCGGCTCGGCTACGTACCTAGGAACCCAGCGGTACTCGAAGACAGGCCAGCCCCTACGGTCGGTATACAGGGAGTAGAGGTGCCCAGCCGCCGATGCAACAACAGCAGGTCTCCCGTTCCACCTTATAACCCAGTAGGGAACCCCTCTCAACCTACCCTTAACAGCGTGGGGGTCCAGGGCCTTCGCTATCTTCTCAGCGGCCCTAGGCTTCTCAGCTATTATCAGCGTGTAGCTCGGGGGAAGCCCGTAGCCGTACCGCATAGAGGTACTCCAGGCAGAACTCTGTAATGCTAGGCAGCCTCTTCAGCTAGGCTCCTGAAAACCTCTCTCAAAACCCTTCTCCTCCTCTCATGCAGGCTCCGCTCAGCCTCCACGAGTATCCTCAGGGGTATCAGCTGGTACTCGCCATTGGGCTTCTGCCTCCTTATAAGTATCGGTGGAAGGCCCCGCTCAAGCTCCTTGATAGCTATTATGACGGGGTCCGTAGTCTTCACCTCCCCTATATCTATGAGTGGCGGGGCCCCTAGCGCTAGCTGAAGCGCTCTCGCCGCAACTATGCGGGCGCGCTCGTACTTGGTGAGCCTCTTGGGCCCTATGGCTATGTCGTCCACGCTGCGGGCTATCAACGGGTACTTCCTGCTCTCCGAGCTCTCCAATCCATGCACCCGGAAGACCGATTGGGATCTGGGGAGAAGTGTGGAATGCCCTACTAAAAAGTGATCATCTAGATGTGGTTAAGGGGGTTTAAAACTCGGTCTTCTTCTCCTCTTCCTCTTCTTCCTTCTTCTCCTTCTCTTTCTTCTCCTCCTTCTTCGGCGCCGCCGCTATCACGTCGTCGATCTTCAGTATCGTTGTCGCAGCCTCAGTAGCGCTCTTGAGCACCTGCTTCTTCACTATAGCGGGCTCCATGACGTTTATGCTTAGCATGTCGTCCCTGATCTTCCCGTTCAGCACATCGATACCTGCGCTCACCTTGCCGTCGGCGTGGAGCTTCCTCAGCTCCATAATGGCCTCTAGGGTGTCCATACCCGCCGTCTGAGCGAGCACAGCCGGTATATCCTCTAGTGCATCGGCGAACGCCAGCACCGCGAGCTGCTCCTTCCCACCTATGGTCTCAGCCCACTTCCTCAGTCTTATAGCGAGTTCTATCTCGACAGCACCACCGCCCGGAACCACCTTAGGCTCCCTCAGTATGTTCCTAGCGGCATGGAGGGCGTCGTTGATGCTCCTCTCGACCTCGTCTAGCAGCATGTCGTTGGCGCCTCTAAGCAGTATGGTCACGGCCTTCGGGTTCTTGCAGCCCTCTATGAACACCATCTTGTCGTTGCCGACGCGCCTCTCCTCTACGAGTTCTGCGTAGCCGAGATCCTTCTCTGTGAGGTCACGCACGCTTGTCACTATTCTTCCTCCTGTTGCTTTCTCTAGCTTCTCCATATCGCTTCTCTTAACTCTTCTAACTGCTAGTATACCTTTCTTCGCTAGGTAGTGCTGTGCAACATCATCAATACCCTTCT